>JAUNGD010000033.1 GCA_030524705.1 Lachnospiraceae bacterium
TTTGGTGACTGGATTGCTCTTAAAGAATCATAGTGCTAAAACTCAAAGACGGGAATGATACAGTAAATGTAACATGGAAGCCGGGAGAGCTGACTGAGACAGATAAGAATGAGATTCTGGGATTGTTTTAAAAAAAATATACAAAAGATGAAGGATAACAAAATGAAAAATAAAAGATTTGAAGAGTACTTCTTAAAATACAAAAGTTTAATAATCAAAATTGTACTCGATAAAACAGGAGATTATCAAACGGCTCAGGAAATCTGTCAGAAAGTATTTACTTCATTTTATACCAATATGGATCGGGTTTCACCGGAGTTTGTTAAAGCATGGCTGATCAGATGTGCACAAAATGCGGTAATAGACTATATAAGGAAGACGAAAACAAAAAGAGAAGTCTTTTCTGAATCTGCAATTACCGAAGCTGGAAATATTCTGATGGAGGAGAGTGTGGCTCTTTATCAGGAAAAGATGAATGACCGTGAACTTGCCGGCAGGATTTTGCGGGAGGTCAGAAACGTAAATGAACAGTGGTATGAAGTACTGATGATGTGCTGTGTGGATGGCTTGTCTTGCGAAGAAGCTGCAAGAAAGCTGAATATTTCGGAATCCGTTCTGAGAGCCAGAATGTATCGTGCCAGATTATACATCAAAGAAAAATTCGGGGACGAATATAAAGAACGGAAATCATAATGTTAAAAAGATGTCCCCTTTTCTTCCTGAACAGATAGGAATCAGGAGGGGAAGGGGACATAGCTTATGCCAGGAACCGTTGTTAGACGTGATCGTTCGTGATGTCTTCAATCATCGAAATGATAGTATTAACGGCATCGCTGGCCTTACTTTTATCCATTGCGGTGATATAATCCTGACGGTTTTGATACAGGTCAAGAATTTTCGACAGAAGCAGTTCCGGGGTCAACTCTTCTTCCTGCAGGACAACACTGAAGCCTTGCTTCTGAAAAGAAGCTGCGTTGAGGAGCTGATCTCCGCGGCTGGCTGCAGCTGAAAGAGGAATCAGAAGATTCGGTTTACGCAGCTCCAGCAGCTCACAGATAGCGTTGGCACCCGCCCGGGAAACGACGATATCAGCCAGGGCGAACAGATCGGCCAGTTCTTGTTTGATATATTCGTACTGTACATATCCGGCAGTATGATTCAGTGATTCGTCAAGATTACCCTTGCCGCACAAATGAATAACCTGGAATGTTTTTAAAAGCTCCGATAAAATACCGCGGATCGCAGTGTTGACAGCCACGGAGCCGAGACTTCCGCCGATAATAAGAAGTACAGGTTTTTCGCTGGTAAATCCGCAGAATTTCAAAGCAGCCAAGCGATTGCCTCTACGAAGCTCTTCACGGATGGGAGAACCTGTCACTACGGCTTTTCCTTCCGGGAGATGCGGAATTGTTTCAGGAAAATTACAACATACTTTGGAAGCGGCAGGGATTGCCAGACGGTTGGCAAGACCTGGCGTCATATCTGATTCATGAATAATGACCGGAATATGCAATGCCTTGGCAGCCTGTACAACAGGCACCGATACGAAGCCGCCTTTTGAGAAAATAACATCCGGCTTTAGTTGCTTCAGCAGCTTTTTCGCCTGGAAAAAGCCTTTGGCAACACGGAATGGATCAGAGAAATTTTTTAAGTCAAAGTAGCGCCGCAGTTTTCCTGAAGCGATTCCATGATAGGGAATGGCCATTTCCTCAATTAATTTTTTTTCAATGCCATCATAAGAACCAATGTAGTGAATATCGTATCCGAGTTCTTTAAGCTTCGGCAGAAGCGCGATATTCGGAGTGACATGGCCGGCGGTACCGCCGCCGGTAAGTACAATTCGTTTCATAACGTCCTCCAGTTTCAGAATAATTCGTTATTTACAGTTTACCTGCTATTAGTAAAAAGTCAAGAAGGGACTTGTCTGTTGGATGAAAGAAGAGAAGAAAAAAAAAGAATCTGAAAATAAAATAGTGCCGTTTGATTTTGATGAAAAAATGCTGTCAGATACGGAGATTGATCGTATCGTCAGGGAGAGCATGATGGAGGAAGCGGATGCGCTGGAAGCAGAGCTGAATCAGGATCCGGCTCTGAGAGGCGCGGATGTCTCAGAGGACATGTTTCAGTCCATCGTCGATCAATTAAAGACCCAGGGTCTCTGGGAAGAGGATGAAGAGACAGAAAAGGGACAAGAGTACAATACAAAAGAAAAAAATACAGATGATACAACGTGTGCAGAAGAAGAGAAGCAGACAGCGGAGCCGGAAGGGCAGAGATCTCAAAATGGGGATAATCAGGATGACAGACCGCAGAGCCTGGAAGAACTGTATGCGCTTCTGCCGGAGGAGGACCGCCGGGCTTTGTTGCTTGGAAAACAGATGGAAAAGCAGGAGGAGCTGCGCTTGGCGAAAAAGCGGAAAAGAAAAACGTATGTGAAATACGGCGGCATCGTGGCGGCGGTACTTGTGCTGGTCTTCAGTGGAAGTATGACGATAGAAGCCAACCGGAGGCTGGTGCAGAGGGCCTGGGATGGCATGATGTACAATCTGGGCTTCCGGGTGTCTACAGACTATATAGATGAGGAAAAAGAGATAGAAGGTAGAACCGAGGAAGAACTTGCAGCGCTAAAAGAGGTCAGTGCAACCTTGGAGGTACCGACTCTTATTTTTGAATATATGCCAGAAGGGATGAAATATCTGGACTATGAGATTATGGCTGATAGCGCGGAAGCAGGGATATTTTATACTTATCAGGAAAAGATATTCAGCGTTACGGTGATAAATATGGATAGGGAGGGCACAGCTTATTATGTGCTGGATAATGAGGCGGTACTGAGAGAGAAAGTCGTCAATGACCAGAGAATTGAGGCCAGAATTCAGGAGGTCAATCTGGATCTGGGGGAGGAGACTTATATTGCGGAGCTGGAGTATGACAACTGCCGTTGTATCTTAAATGGAATGATTTCCCTGGAGGAAATGAAAAAAATCATAAAATATGCATTTATTTTGTGAATTCCCGTCACATTTTCAGCATTCATACGTTATTGTATTATGAATATGGAAATGAAAGGAGGGATGAACATGAAACGGATCAGGAGACTGGTACTGCCGTTGGTGCTGCTGGTCAGTTTCGTCTTTGGAGCACTTCACGCGGCTGCGGCCGAGGGATTGGAACTGCTGGGAACTGTAGTGGATGGCTCTGTATTGACGAATGAGACGGAGGCGGAGGACACCGTGTATCCGCGGCTGAGAGGTTCCTTTCTGAGCAGTGGCTCCGGGCACATCGTGATCGCTGGGACACGTAAGGTTACGGTAAGTGGAAACACATCAGCTTATCAGAATGTGGATCAGATCACCGTCACGCTGCATTTACAGCAGTTGAAGAATGGAAGCTGGGTGACAGTGACTACCTTAGGACCCAGGACAAAGTATGGCGGGCATTATGTATCCAACAGCAGGACGTATTCTGTGGACGGTGGCTACTATTACCGCGTAACGGGCGGCCACACTGCCATCAAGGGCGGTAAGCCGGAATCAATAACTAGTGCGACGAACGCTCTTTGGGTACCGTAAAAGCGATTCACGAAGACTTTACAGGCTACAAAAGACGAACGGAACTAATAAACAAAAGAAATATCAAAGTCTTGAAATTGAAAGCAAAACATACTAAAAAACATACTACAATAACGTATGCCACTCCGGCGGGATTGGAATTGCCGCCGGAGCGGCAGTTATAAAAGAAATGAGGGGAACTTGCGATGGAAATGAAATACTTCCGGTTTCTGTTTGGAGAGATCGGACAATGCTTTGTGCATTTAGGGGAATTGAAGGATACCAGGACGGGAAAACATTTTACATTTTTGTATCTGAGGAAGGCGGAGAGGCATGTGGATCAGATGAAGGGAACTGAACACAGGCTTTTTTTGTGCCCGGAAAAAATTGATCTGTTTGTTCTTGGACAAAGTGGAATCTCAGAAGACAGGGAATTAGAAGAGTTCTTGAGAAAGACAGCAATAAAAACTTTGGTGCTTCCCCAGGAGAGCAGGGGGGACTTCTGCTTGCCTGTGAAGGCGGAAGAGATTATAAAAATTGGAGCGTCGAAGGAGAAAGCGTACCGCATGGAAGGGGCAGGCTGGTGTTTCTGTGCAGCGCGCTGCAGTGAGTCTTCGCTGATGATGCTTTATGGCCCTGGCCGGAAAGAAGAATTTGAGGATTGTGTCATGAGTGTAAAAGCGGCAGACAGCAGCAGGCGGTGCTTCCGGGAAAGCTGCCCGGACGAATACGGATGCGCACTGGGGTGCAGGCTGCATCAGGATTATGATGAGTGTAAGTATCAGCGGAGGGAGCGGACTGCTTCGGGCAAGACTGTGAATTTTGGGGCTACCGCCCTGCTCTTGCCGGCGGTTCCTGATTCGGAAGCCTGGGCGCTGATAGAGGAATTTCAAAAGGAGTTGGGAGGATTTCGGTTTTTGGGAATACCGGATATGAAGGAGCATATGGAACAGCTGGAAAGAAGACTGTGTACCTCAGAGGCCGGATACAGGCAGTATTTTATTGGTATGGGTACGGAACTTAGTGACAGTACGATTGCGGAGGTTAACCGGGGCGGTCTGCAGCGCCGGATGGCTGTGCTGCGGCCCGGAGAGGGCCTGTGCTGTTCAGGTTTTCTGAAGTATGCGGCGAATGAAGGATAACCGTCTGCATCTTGTATGGAAAAAAAGAACAATATTTATTAAGAAATACGATTTGGGTGGTGAAAATAGCTTCAGAATGGTAGAATGAACATATTACTATATAAATATCCTTGTAGGATATAAATATATTAAAGAAAATCGGGAATCCTATGCCCGGGAGAAGGGGGCAAAATTATGAAGCTTACATTTTTGGGTGCAACACATGAAGTAACAGGCAGCTGTTTTTTTCTGGAGGCCTGTGACAAAAAAATTCTAATTGACTATGGAATGGAGCAGGGGCCGGATACGTATGAAAATGTTCCGCTGCCGGTCAAGCCGGCGGATATAGATATGGTACTTCTGACCCATGCGCATATGGATCATTCTGGGAAGCTTCCGCTGCTTTATAAGGAAGGGTTTCAGGGACAGATATTTTCTACGGCAGCGACAGCAGATCTCTGTGAGATCATGCTGCGTGACAGCGCTCATATACAGATGTTTGAGGCGGAGTGGAAAAACCGCAAAGGCAAAAGGGCAGGCCGGGAACAGGTAGAGCCGTTATATGATATGGAGGATGCCATCGGCGTTCTGTCCTGTTTTGTGCGCTGCGAATATGAGAAAGAAGTGAGGATCGCAGAGGGACTCAGGATCCGTTTTATTGACGCCGGACATTTGCTGGGTTCATCCTCCATTGAGGTGTGGGTCAGGGAAAAGGATATCATGAAAAAACTGGTATTTTCCGGTGATATCGGAAATATCAACCAGCCGCTGATTCGGGATCCGCATTATCCGAAGGATGCGGATTATGTAATTATGGAATCTACGTATGGGGACAGAAGTCATGAACGTCCGGTGGACTATGCCGCTGCTCTGGCAGAGGTGATCCAGAGAACCTTTGACCGCGGCGGCAATGTGGTCGTTCCCTCTTTTGCAGTGGGGCGTACCCAGGAGATGCTGTATTTTATCCGCCAGATCAAGCAGGATCAGATGGTAAAAAATCATGACGGCTTTGAGGTATGGGTGGACAGTCCCTTGGCAAATGAGGCGACGGGGATTTTCCGGGAGCATATGTGGAGCGATTTTGACGATGAGGCCATGGAGCTTTTGCGGCAGGGTGTGAATCCCATTGGTTTTGCCGGGCTGAAAACCTCTATTACCAGTGAGGATTCTAAGGCGATCAATGAGGATGTGAAGCCCAAGGTGATTCTTTCCGCCAGCGGTATGTGCGATGCCGGGCGTATTAAGCATCATTTGAAGCATAATCTGTGGAGGCCGGAGTCCACAGTACTGTTTGTGGGTTATCAGGCAGTCGGGACACTGGGCCGCGCGCTTCTGGACGGGGCGACCTCCGTCAAGCTGTTTGGAGAGGAAATCGAAGTAAAGGCAGAGATCTGCCGCCTCCCAGGAATCAGTGGACATGCGGACAATCAGGGATTGATCCGGTGGATTTCTGCGTTTGAAAAGAAGCCGGATAAGGTATTTGTCGTGCATGGAGAGGATACCGTATGTGAGATTTTCACGAATCGTCTGCGGGATGAGCTGGGTCTGGATGCGTATGCGCCGTTTTCCGGTACGGAATATGATCTCGCTGCCGGACGGCTGATTACAGAACCGGCGCCGGTTCGTATCAGGAAAGAAGCTTCTGCGTCATCGCCAAGGGAGAAGGTGACGAAGACCTTTGCACGGCTGCTGGCGGCGGGCCAGAGACTGATCGGCGTCATTCGCCAGAATGAAGGCGGAGCGAATAAGGATCTTGACAAATTTACCCGGGAGATCCATGCTCTGTGTGACAAATGGGAACGCTGACCGAACTTAAAGAAAACGGCGGAAGGTGGCCGGAGAGACAGAAAAAGGGAAGGAATCGGAGAGAATGCATTTTGATAAAAAACGTTTTGCGGCGCTTTTTATGCTTGGAATGGTTGTTTTTATGCTGACGGGCTGCGGCGTTGCAGAGCGTGTAAAATATGAATTTTCCGGAGCCGGCGTGGAGAGCTGGGATAATGCCGCTCTGGAAAGCGGAATCATGACAAATGTGGAGGAATACTATTACAATCATTTGCCGGAGAGTCTGCGGGAGACGTATCGGGAAATGTATGTACACATCATGAAAAATGAGGATTCCGGGAACCTTTTGAGCAAAATCGGTGCGGAGGATTTCTGGAGAGCCTATTATGCGGTGCTGGCGGATCATCCTGAGATTTTCTGGATCGGCAGCAGTGCTCAGGTGCAGCAGTCCGGCCTGACCGGAGATATTGTTTCCTATGATCTGGAGGTTGCCGTGCCGGTGGAGGCCCGGGCTTCCATGCGGGAGAAGCTGGAAGCGGCGGCGGATGAATGCATCAGCCAGATTTCACCGGAGGCAACGACGTATCAGAAAATCAAGTTTGTTTATGAATATATTATTGATACGGTGGAGTACAATGCGGGAAGTGCGGATTCCCAGAACATCCAGAGCGCGCTTTTGTACCATTCTTCTGTGTGCGCCGGTTACTCCAAGGCGTTCCAGTATATTCTGAACCGGATGGGGCTGTTCTGCACGTACATTACGGGGCAGATCAGGGACGGCGGCGATCACGGCTGGAATATGGTGCGGATCGATGATCTGTATTATTACGTGGATGTTACCTGGGGCGATCCGGTTTTTGCAAACCAGATGGACAATGTGGATGCCGGGAGCTGGAAGAATTATAATTATCTTTGCTGTACCGAGTATGATCTATTCAAAACCCATGTACCGGGGGATGCGGTTGAGCTTCCGGCCTGTACTTCGGATGCTTACAATTACTATAAACTGAATGGCTGTTACTATGAGTATTATGATTATGACACAATTTACAATGTGCTGATGAATTCTGTGTGGAACGGCGAGGCGAGTGTTGTCATGAAATTCGGCAGCCAGGAGGCGTATGATGCGGCGCAGTATGAGCTGTTCCAGGGAAGCCTGCTGGATGACCCGGGACAGTATTTGATGGAGATAAACGGAGTCAGCTCCTGGAATTACCGCTATCATACGGATGACAATTTTTATCTGATAACGATATATTGGTAAAAATTTTTTGCAAGGTTTTCTCTTTTCAGGTGTATTAGTATATGAAAGAGTTGAGAGGCATCTTTGAAAAAGGAGGAAAGCCGGTGGATGAAGAGATTGTAGAACTTTTGGCAGCGCGGGATCAGCGAAGCATTGAGCTGGTCGTACTGCATTATGAAAAGCTGATCCGTTACATCGCTGTGACGATACTACATAACCGGGAATCCTCTGTGGAAGAATGCATCAATGATGTATATTTGAAAATCTGGACCCACGGCGCGGAGTATGATTATAAAAAGGCTTCCTTTAAAACATATTTGAAGGCGATTACCCGAAATACAGCGCTGAATTATCTGAGGAAGATGAAGCGGCTGGAAGAGCTGGAGGGCATGGATGAGTCCGATACACTGCAGTCGGAGTATGTCGATTACAGCCAGAATCTTGAGCAGAAGGTGATTTATCAGGAGGAGGTTCAGGCCCTGAACCGGATACTCCGGGCGCTTCGCAGAAAGGATAAGGAGATGGTTCTTCGCCGTTTCTATTATTTACAGAGCACAAAGCAGATTGCAGAGGCCATGGGAATGACGGAGAATGCTGTGGACAGCAGGATTTCCAGATTGAGAAAGAAAATACGAAAGCATTATGAAAAGGAGATGACAAAATGAGTCTTTGGAGCCAATACCGCCTGATTGATATTATGAGTAATATTGATATATCTCTCGTGGAAGAGGAGATTCCAGAGGGGGATTTGGATAATCTGAATCTGTTCCCGGAGCCCAGGGACAGGTGGAGCAGGAAGCGGATCGCAGTGGTCTCCGGGATTGCGGCAGCCAGCTCTCTCGCCATTACCGGCGCAGTTGTTTTGGCCTGCAAAAAGCATAATGTTTTCAAAAGAGCGGCATAAATGCGCTGCCGCTTCTTTTTTTACGCTTTTTTGGGGTATATTAGGGAGAAAAAGGAAAAAAATAAAAGAAAAGGAGAAAATAACATGTTAGAAAAATTGATTTCTATTGTAGCAGAGCAGCTTCATGTAGCGGAGGAAGAGGTAAGACCGGAAACAGATTTTAAAAAGGATTTAAGTGCAGATTCCCTTGATCTTTTTGAGTTGATCATGGCGTTGGAGGAAGAATATGATGTGGAGATTCCAACAGAGGATCTTGAAAATCTGACGACAGTGCAGGCAGTGATTGACTATCTGAAAGAGAAAGGAATTGAGGAATTATGAAAACAGCAGTAACGGAATTATTGGGAATACAGGCTCCTGTGATTCAGGGAGGAATGGCCTGGGTAGCGGAGCATTCTCTGGCTTCCGCCGTTTCGAATGCAGGCGGGTTGGGAATCATTGCGGCGGCAAATGCGCCGTATGAGTATGTCCGGGAAGAAATTCGAAAAGCAAGGGAGCTTACGGATAAGCCCTTCGGCGTAAATATTATGCTGCTCAGCCCGTATGCGGCAGAAATTGCACAGTTAGTGGTGGAAGAGAAGGTTTCGGTGGTGACCACTGGGGCAGGAAATCCCAGCGCATATATGAAACAATGGAAGGAAGCAGGCATTAAGGTCATGCCGGTGGTGGCTTCCGTAGCTCTGGCAAGGCTGATGCAGCGAGCTGGCGCGGATGCTGTTATTGCAGAGGGCTGCGAATCCGGGGGACATATCGGAGAATCCACAACAATGACTTTAATACCTCAGGTGGTGGATGCGGTGAGTATTCCGGTGATTGCTGCCGGAGGGATCGGAGACGGCAGGGGAATTGCCGCGGCAATGATGCTGGGGGCCTCCGGTGTGCAGATGGGCACACGTTTTCTGGTGGCGAAGGAATGTGTGATCCACCCTAATTATAAGGAGCGGGTGATACTGGCAAAGGATATTGACTCTGCGGTAACGGGGCGTTCTACCGGTCATCCGGTGCGCCAGCTTCGCAATAAAATGACCCGGGAATATTTGAAAAAGGAACAGGAGGGCTGCAGCTTTGAGGAGCTGGAAAAGCTGACCTTGGGATCCCTGAAAAGTGCGGTGCAGGACGGAGATGCGGATTACGGTTCTATGATGGCCGGACAGATCGCAGGACTGGTGAAAAAAGAACAGACGTGCCAGGAAATGATTGAGGAATTGATGGCTGAGACAGAAGCTGTTCTGGGGCGCATAAGGTAGGAGAAAGCTTGAGAAACTGATGATGGCCGGACAGAAGCTGTCCTGGGGCGCATAAAATTGCAGGGAGCATAGGCGAGAGAGGCCGCGGCAGGCAATGTCGGATGTTTACCTATAATAAGGAGTAAGATTTTGAGTAAAACAGCATTTATTTTTCCGGGCCAGGGGGCGCAGTACATTGGCATGGCCAGGGAATTTTATGATACATGTGAAGAAAGCCGCAGAGTTTTTGAGGAAGCGTCTGAGGCGGCGGGATTTTTCATACAGGAAATTTGTTTTACAGAGAATAAGAAAATAGATGAGACAAAATACACACAGCCGGCGCTGCTGACTGCTTGCTATGCGATTTTGAAGGCAGTGGAGGGCACGGGTCTGCGTGCAGATATGACGGCGGGACTGAGCCTTGGCGAATACTGTGCGCTGGCTGCGGCGGAGGCCATTACCTTTTCTGAGGCAGTGAAGGTGGTCTGCCGGCGTGGGATTTTTATGGCGGAGGAGGTTCCACGCGGACAGGGCGGTATGACCGCTGTTCTTTCCCGCAAACAGATTCCGATTGAGCAGATATGCGAGGAGACGGAGGGCATTGTGACGGTGGCAAATTATAATTGCCCCGGGCAGCAGGTGATTTCCGGGGAAAAAGATGCGGTGGACAAAGCGGCCGCCAGGCTTTTGGAGGCCGGGGCGTCCCGGGTAGTTCCGCTTCGGGTGGACGGACCGTTTCACTCTCCGATGCTAACAGGCGCCGGGGGAAAATTAAGGACATTGCTGGAGGATGTGAGGATCACGGACCCTTCCATTCCTTTTGTATCCAATGTGACGGCGCAGGCAGAACGAGACCCGGGGCGGATAAAAGAGCTTTTGGGAAGGCAGGTGTATTCTCCGGTGCTCTGGCAGCAGAGTATAGAGTATATGGTCCGGGAAGGCGCGGATACATTTATTGAAATCGGGCCTGGGAAGACTTTGACAAGCTTTGTGAAAAAGATTGACCGGAGCCTGCGGGTTTTCCACGTAGAGACGGCGGAGAATTTAAAAGAGCTGAAAACAGAATTTCAGATGGAAAAAGAGCAAGGCGGGAAACTGTGATGAGGTTATGAAGATGCAATACCCCAGTGAGCGGGATTGAATGAAATCAGGAATGAAAAAGAAAACAGCAGAGTGTGTTTTGCTGCTGTGCAAAGGATTGTATGAAATGATTTACATATCAGGAGGCAGAATATGTTGCAGGGAAAAATTGCGCTGGTGACGGGCGGCAGCAGAGGAATCGGCCGGACGACGGCGCTGACTCTGGCCGGATACGGTGCAGATATAGCGGTAAATTACAGCGGTTCCAGGGAAAAAGCGGAGCAGACGGCGGAGGAGATAAGAAGGCTTGGCCGCCGGGCTATTGCGGTGCAGGCGGATGTGTCAAAGCAGGAAGAATGTGTGCGGATGTTCCGGGAAATATCAGAAACGCTTGGGGTTGTGGATATTCTGATTAATAATGCAGGCATTACCCGGGACAATCTTGCCGTGCGTATGACAGAGGAGGAGTTCGATCAGGTGATTGACACCAATCTGAAGGGCGCTTTTTTCTGCATGAAGCTGGCGGGAGCCGCAATGATGAAAAAACGGTACGGCAGAATTATCAATTTGTCTTCTATTTCCGGTATTCGGGGAAATGCGGGCCAGATGAATTACTGTGCGGCAAAGGCAGGAATCATAGGCATGACGAAATGTCTGGCAAAGGAGCTGGCTTCCCGGGGAGTGACGGTAAACGCAGTGGCCCCCGGATATATTGATACAGACATGACGGCGGTGCTGCCGGACAAAGTAAAAGAGGCTGTGTTGGCGCAGATTCCGCTTAAGCGGATGGGACGGCCGGAGGATATTGCAGAAGCCGCTGCATTTCTTGCATCAGACCGGGCGGCCTATATTACAGGACAGGTGATTCAGGTAGATGGAGGAATGGGAATCTGATGAAAAGAGTAGTCGTGACAGGAATGGGGGTTATCTCTCCGATTGGAAGTACGGTGGAGACATTTTGGGAAAGTCTGAAGCAGAAAAAAGTCGGTATCGGGGAGCTGACCCGTTTTGATACCTCAAATTATAAAGTAAAGCTGGCGGCGGAGGTGAAGGATTTTGATCCTCTTGCTACAATGGAAGCGAAGGAAGCAAGGCGTATGGAATTGTTCAGTCAGTACGCCGTGGCAGCGTCGGCGGAGGCGATCGCCCAGTCAGGACTCGATCTGGAGCAGGAGGATGTGACGAGGATCGGCGTGTCCGTGGGCTGCGGGATCGGAAGTCTTCAGATCGTGGAGCAGGCGTATACAAAGCTGGCAGCAAAAGGGCCCAACCGGGTTCCACCCCTTCTCGTTCCGCTGATGATTACAAATATGGCTGCCGGAAATGTGGCAATTCACTTTGGTTTGAAGGGTAAATGCACGAATGTCGTTACGGCGTGCGCCACAGGCTCCCACTCCATCGGAGAAGCGTTCCGGGCAATCCAGTGCGGAGATGCAGATGTCATGGTGGCGGGCGGCACGGAAGCTGCAATCTGTCCTTTAGGGATAAGCGGTTTTGCAAGTCTGACAGCTCTTTCCACCGGCACAGATCCGACCAGAGCCTCAATTCCTTTTGACAAAGAGCGCAGCGGTTTTGTTATGGGAGAGGGTGCCGGAGTCGTCGTTCTGGAAGCTTTGGACCACGCGCTGAGCCGGGGGGCAAGGATTTATGCTGAAGTCGGCGGCTACGGAGCTACGTGTGATGCGTATCATATTACGTCCCCGGAGGAGACCGGAGAGGGAGCAGCCCGGGCAATGCAGCTGGCGCTGCAGGAGGCCGGACTTACCACAAGGGAGGTACAGTATATTAACGCTCACGGAACGAGCACGCACCACAACGATCTGTTTGAGACCAGAGCGATCAAAAAGGCCTTTGGCAACGATGCCTATGCGCTGAATGTCAATTCTACAAAATCCATGACGGGACATATGCTGGGGGCAGCCGGAGCGGTGGAATTTATTGTCTGCGTGAAATCCGTTATGGAGGATTACATACATGCCACGGCCGGCTTTGAGTCTGCAGAAGAGGAGATGGATCTGAATTATACGAAGAAAGCCGTGAAGCGTTCTGTCACGGCGGCCATCAGCAATTCACTGGGCTTTGGAGGACACAACGGAAGTTTGCTGGTTCGAAAGTATGTGGAGAATTAAGACAGGTAATATGCCGCAGACAGGATCGTGCAGGTAAAGTAATGCAGTTAAAAGAATGTGATCGAAGGTATGCAATGAAAGCAATGCAGCTGTGATTATGGGAAATCTGAATGAATTACTGACATACAGGAAATAAGGAGCAATACATATGGAATTTGGATTGAATGAAGTTCTTACGATTATAGATAAAGTAAAAAGTACGGAGCTGTCGTTGTTTGAATATCAGGATATGGATACAAAAATTCGGATCAAAGGTACACGGAATGCCTCTGGAGCCTCCAAAACGAAATGCAGAATGGACGGTAATGTCTCCAGAGCTTCTTCAAGCAAAATAGAAACGTTTGGATCTTCTGAATATGGGGCAGAAACGTTGAGAGAAGCGTTTGGGTCTTCTGAATATGGAGCAGAAACGTTGGGAGAAACGTTTGAGGCTTCTGAATATAGAGCAAAAACGTTTGAAAACGCTTCTGGATATAAAAATGAATCGAAATTTTGCGGAGATGCCTCCGGGCATTTCATAATAGCTTCTCCGATGGTGGGGACTTTTTACGAGGCGTCGGCGGAGGGAGAAGATCCCTTTGTACAGGTCGGCGACACGGTGAAAAAGGGACAGATCGTCGGTATCATTGAGGCGATGAAGCTAATGAATGAGATTGAATCAGAATACGACGGCGTCGTAGAGGAGATACTTGCTGTCAATGAGCAGATGGTAGAATATGGACAGCCGCTGATTCGAATTCGGGAGGTATAGAGATGCTGAATACAAAACAGATTATGGAAATACTGCCGCACCGCGCGCCGTTTCTTCTTGTGGATCGGATCGACGAGCTGGAGCCGGGAAAGCGCGCAGTGGGATGCAAGGCAGTGACATACAATGAGCCGTTTTTCGCAGGTCATTTTCCCCAGGAACCGGTCATGCCGGGAGTGCTGATCTGTGAAGCGCTGGCACAGGTAGGAGCAGCAGCGCTTTTGTCCTGTGATGAATACAAAGGGAAGCTGGCATTTTTTGGCGGAATCAATAAAGCAAGATTTCGTCGGAAGGTTGTGCCGGGGGACGTATTGCGGCTGGAAACAGAGCTGACAAAAATAAAAGGGCCAATGGGTATCGGCAAGGCGGTGGCTTATAGAGACAGCGAGGTGTGCGCGGAGGCAGAGCTGATGTTCATGATTCAGTGATAGGGGCAGCGGTCTTTCACTTAGTAACAGAGGCTGCAGATTTTCACTTAAGGACGGACAGGTGGGAAATATGTATCAGAAATTGTTGATTGCAAACCGCGGCGAGATTGCAGTGCGGATTATCCGGGCATGCCGGGAGATGGGAATTTCGACAGTGGCGGTCTGCTCTACGGCGGACCGGGAGGCGCTGCACGCGCAGCTGGCGGATGAGTGTGTCTGTATTGGAACAGAGCGTCCGAAGGACAGCTATCTGAATATGGAGCAGATTTTGAGCGCGGCAGTTGCCACCGGCGCTCAGGCGATCCATCCCGGCTTTGGATTTTTGTCGGAGAATACGAGATTTGCCCGGATGTGCAGGCAGTGCGGGATAGATTTTATAGGCCCTTCCCCGGAAAGTATAGAGAAGATGGGGGATAAGGCTGAGGCAAGGAAAACCATGGTCCGCGCAAAGGTTCCGGTAATTCCGGGGACAGAGGAGGCGCTGACGGATGCAGAGACCGCAAAAAAATATGCGGATGAGATAGGGTACCCGGTGATCATCAAGGCATCCGCCGGCGGAGGCGGAAAGGGAATGCGTGTAGCCAGAAGTGCGGAGGAGTTTAAGGAGCTGTTTGTCATGGCCCAGAATGAGACGCTCCAGGCCTTTGGCGATGACCATATGTACCTTGAAAAATATCTGGAGCGCGCCCGGCATATCGAATTTCAAATATTGGCGGATCAATACGGTAATACGGTTCACCTTGGGGAGCGGGACTGTTCAGTGCAGAGACGCCATCAAAAAATGATCGAGGAGTCGCCCGCCGGGTTCCTGAGTGATAAGCTGCGCCGGGAGATGGGAAAGGCCGCGGTAAAAGCGGCAAAGGCTGTGGGATACTACAGCGCCGGAACCGTGGAATTTTTGGTGGATCAGAACGGAAGCTTTTATTTTATGGAGATGAACACCCGGATTCAGGTGGAGCATCCTGTGACAGAAATGGTGACGGGAATTGACCTGATCAAGCAGATGATTCAAATTGCGGCGGGAGAAAAGCTGGCGTATCGCCAGAAGGATGTGGAGCTGCGGGGACACGCCATCGAATGCCGCATCAGTGCGGAGGATCCAGAGCATGGATTTTTGCCCTGTGCGGGAACAGTCACAAATCTGTATCTGCCCGGCGGCAACGGTGTGCGGGTGGATTCTCTTCTATATAATGGGTGCAGCATTCCGCCGTATTATGATTCGATGCTGGCGAAGGTGATCGTTCACGCAGATACAAGGCAGGAAGCAATTCGCAGAATGAAAAGCGCTCTGGGCGAACTGGTGATTGAGGGTATCACGACAAATCTGGATTTTCAGTATGATCTGGTGGGAAGCAAATGGTTTGAGGAGGGCAATACAGATGCGATCAATGATGCACTGGAAAAGAGGTGCGGAAAAATATGCTGAGAGATCATTTTAAGAAGCAGGAAATTCCGGAGCAGGAAGATAATACCGTAAAGACAGAATTATCGGGGGAGAAAAAAAGGACGGAGCTTTTTTCATACAAAAAACCGTATATACCGGATGGAATGTTCCGCAAATGTGAATCCTGCGGAAAAGCTGTGTACGAGGAAGATGTCAGAAATGCATATTTTTGCTGTCCCAGATGCGGAAAGCATTTTCGGATTGATCCCATTACCAGGATTCGTCTTATCACAGATCGAGATTCCTTTGAGGAGTGGGATGCGGAGCTGGTGGGCGAGGATCCGCTGCAGTTCCCGGATTATAAGGAAAAGCTGGAGCGTTTGCAGGAGAGAACCGGTCTGAGGGAAGCAGTGATGACCGGAAGGGCAGAGATTGCCGGTCAGGAGACCGCAATAGGCGTAATGTCCCCGGATTTTCTGATGGGCAGCATGGGAACTGCGGTGGGAGAAAAAATTACGAGGATGATCGAACGGGCAACGAAGGAAGCGCTGCCGGTTGTCCTGTTTTGCTGTTCCGGAGGAGCCAGGATGCAGGAGGGGATTTTTTCTCTGATGCAGATGGCAAAAACCTCCCAGGCTTTGAAGCGCCATGACGAGGCAGGCTTGCTTTATGTGTCCGTTCTGACGGATCCCACCACCGGAGGCGTGACGGCAAGCTTTGCGATGCTGGGGGATGTAATTCTGGCAGAGCCGGGAGCGTTGATTGGTTTTGCCGGGGCCAGAGTGATCCGTCAGACCATCGGCGGCAGGCTGCCGGAGGGATTTCAAAGCGCGGAATTTTTGCAGAAGCATGGATTTGTAGATCGGATCGTACCCAGAGGACAGATGAAAAAAACGCTGGCCGTGGTTTTAAAAAGCAGTGGGTTACAGAAAAAAGAGCCGGACGAAGAGAAAACAACAGACAAGGAAGAAATCTCGGGCAGAGCAGGAAACCTGGACAAGGAAGAGACACCAGATAGAGAAAGCAAGGAGACCTTGAAAACTCCCTGGGACAGGGTATTGACGGCGAGGAACAGCAGCAGGCCGTATGCCTCAGAGTATATCACGAATATTTTTGACGGTTTTATGGAGCTGCACGGTGATCGTCTATACGGAGATGACCGCGCGGTGATCGGCGGGATCGCAGCGATCGGAAAAACCTACGTGACAGTAATCGGACAGCAAAAGGGCAGGAATACGAAGGAAAACCGTATCAGAAACTTCGGTATGATGAACCCAGAAGGGTATCGTAAATCCCTGCGGCTCATGAAGCAGGCAGAAAAGTTTCAGCGTCCGATTATTCTATTTGTCGATACCCCCGGAGCCTACTGCGGGGTGGAGGCGGAGGAGCGCGGCCAGGGCGAGGCGATTGCCCGCAATCTTTTTGAGATGGCGGGGCTGACGGTTCCTGTGCTGACGATCATTACCGGTGAAGGCGGTTCCGGCGGAGCTCTGGCGTTAGCCATGGCAAATGAAGTGTGGATGCTGGAAAATTCCGTGTATTCAGTGCTCTCTCCAGAAGGATTTGCTGCAATTCTCTGGAAGGACGGCAAGAAAGCGTCCCAGGCGGCCGAAGTGATGAAGCTTACGGCTGAGGAATTGAAGAGCGCCGGGATTATTGAAAAGGTGATACCGGAGAAAAATCCGGCGGATAAGGATGAGATGACGGAGCTTGCAGGAGTACTTCGAAGGGAAATTATAATGTTTCTGGAACGGTATCATGGAAAGCAGCCGGAACAGATTTCCGGAGAGCGGTATGACAGGTTCCGCAGGATGGGAGTACCCGGAGTCAAATAAAAAAGCACTGGACGCGGTGGTCTGCCCTTTTCCGGCGTGCGCGAAAATCATATGAGCGTCAGCAGACAAGAACTGCACACCCCATGTCATGTAAATTTGCTTCTTATCTGCTGACGTTATTGGTATCAGGGCATCCGTATTTGAAAACAGAGTTGAAAAAGCGATTGCGGCAGAGTATGATGAAAATAATCACTTTGAAAGAGGCGGAGAATGAGAATTCTATTGGTTGAAGATGATGCTCAGATGAATGAAGCGCTGAAAATATTTTTTTGTAAAGCGGGATATACGGTACTGCAGGCGTATGACGCAAAGGAAGCGGAGCAGTATTTAAGTAAAGAACTAGACGTAATCATTGCCGATATTGGACTGCCGGGAGCTTCAGGCATAGATTTTTGTAAGAAGCTTCTGAGATATAAAAGAATCCCCGTAATTTTTCTGACTGCAAAGGATGATGAGGAAGATATACTGGAAGGATATGAAGCCGGCTGTCAGGAATATGTAACTAAGCCGGTTTCGCCGAAAATCTTATTAAAGAAGATGGAAGTGATCTTAAAGCGCAGCGGATCGGGAAATATTATGGAGTATAAGGATCTGAGAATTGATTTTGACAAAAGGAAGGTATGGAACTGTGAAAAGGAAATTAAACTTACCGGAAAGGAATGGAAGGTTCTTTTCACATTGGCAGCAAATCGGGGAAATATTGTAACTAAGGATACGCTTCTGGAGAAAATATGGGATGCCGACAATAATTTCGTAGATGATCATGCGCTCACTGTGGTTATTAACAGATTGAGAAAGAAAATAGAGCAAAATCCATCCGCCCCGGTTTATATTAAAAATGTCTTTGGAGTTGGATATGCATTCGGAGAATAAGGGGTCAGCTATGATTAAAAAAGGTATAGTGGGGATGAATGCAGCTATAATTGTATGCTTTGCGATAATTTTAGTTTATCAGAAGAATTGGATATTATTGTTTTTATTAGCGCTGTTATTGACGTCACTGTACTTATTATGGGTTGATCAGCAAAAAGAATATCAGGACGAATTGGGGGAAATATCGCTGTGGCTGGAGGATCTTCTGCAGAAAAAAAATATTTCCGGTTATTCGATTCAGCAGGATACTCTGGCGGCAAAGCTTCTGTCGCAGCTTCAGAGGGTGCAAAACATGTATGGCGGAATCGCTGCACGTGTAGAAAAGGAACGCGATGGAATTAAGAAATTGCTGGCGGAAATTGCTCATCAATTGCGAACGCCATTATCCAATATGGAAACGTATCTGGCTCTGCTCGAGGATAACAGTATCGGGGATACGGAGAAGAAAGCGTACATTAAAGCTGTGGAACAATCGGAGGATAAACTTCATTTTCTGATTGAGAAATTCATTGTGGCGGCCCGGTTAGAGAACCAGATTATCCAGATTCATAAATGTGACAGTAATTTGAAAGAAACGGTTGCTCAGGCTGTGTTTCAAGTACGGAAAAAGGCGGAGGAGAAAAATATCAATATTATCATACAGGAGGAAGCTGCGGATAAAAAAGTATTGCATGACAGGAACTGGCTCTGTGAAGCAATTTACAATCTGCTGGATAACAGTATAAAATACTCCCCGGTGTTCACGGACATTATAGTGAAGCTGACCTCTAATGAGATGTTCTCGGAAATTTGTATTGAAGACAGCGGAACAGGAATTCAAAAGGGAGAGGAAAATAAAATATTTCAGCTTTACTATCGGGGAAGCAATATCTCCAATCAGGAAGGGTACGGCATGGGGCTGTTTATAGCAAGGGAAATCGTGCAAAAGCATGATGGATTTATGAAAGTAAGGCGAAAAGATGCAGGCTTGATTATGTCGATTGTATTGCCGAAAGCGGGAACTTGAAAATAGTTCCCGCTTTGTTACTAATTTGAGAGATTTAGCTGTTATGCTATGCAGAAAGGAGGGTTAAGCGATGGATATTATAATGACGAAGAATTTAAAAAAGATATACCGTATGGGAGAGAATAAGGTCTGTGCGTTAAATGGAGTAAATTTCTGTGTTAAAGAAGGCGAATTTGTAGCTGTTGTAGGTTCGTCGGGCAGCGGAAAATCAACATTGCTTAATTTGCTGGGAGCTATGGACTCTCCGACAGAAGGAGAAATATTCGTGAGGGGAATCCCGTTGGCGCAGCTGTCACAAAATGAGCAAACGATATTCCGGCGCCGTAATATTGGTTTTATCTTCCAGGATTTTAAATTGCTTCCTGTTTTGAATGTCTATGACAATGTGGTTTTGCCTTTGAAATTAGACGGGCGCAGGATAGACCAGGAATTTACAGAGATGCTCCTGAAGTCCCTGGGCTTACAGGAGAAAAAAGAACAGACGCCATATACATTATCCGGGGGCGAACAGCAGCGGGCGGCTATTGCAAGGGCTCTGATTACGCGTCCTGCCGTTGTGCTGGCGGATGAACCCACCGGAAACCTTGATTCACGTACCGGCATGGAAGTAATTGGGTTGATGAAGATGCTCTCTCAAAAATTTTACCAGACCTTAGTGGTTGTTACACATGATGAAGAGGTTGCACAGACGGCTGATCGGATTGTGCGCATAGAGGATGGGAAAATCTGTCAGGAAGGAGAAAGCGTATGAGTACGCGCAACAATAATCAGTCGGCTGTCAAGGAGCTGGCGCGGGCTTATTATAAAGAGAATAAAAGCCGGAACAGGATTTTGACTTTTGCGGCAGCAATGTCCGTGTTTTTGCTCTACGCTGCCTTTTCCATTGCATACGGTAAGCTTCGTTCTGATTACCTGATTGATATACGGGGAATGGGAACAACTGCTGCAGTGTCATTGGAAAATGGAAGCAAAAAGCAGTATGAGCAGATGAGGGATCTTCCGTATATTGTAGATACCGGTATTAAAAAAGGTGTGGGATCAGCTGTATTCCGGGAATATTGGGAGGGCCGGCTTGTGTATCTCGATAAGGATGCCTATAAAAAAATAATGATGCCGGCATATACGGATATCGTAGGGAGATATCCTCAAAATGCAGATGAAATTATGTTGTCAGCCTCGAGCCTGCGGCAAATGCAGCTTGAGCATCTGAAAATTGGTATGGAAATCGAGCTTAGAACAATACTCTCCGATGGATCAGAAGGAACCGCCGTATTTCTATTAAGCGGGTATTACACAGATTATATTGACTATTCAGTATTAGAGCCGGAAGCATACGTTTCAAAAGCTTTTCTGGAGCAGCAAAGGATCTCGGTTTTCCCGGCAGA
This sequence comes from Lachnospiraceae bacterium, assembly GCA_030524705.1. Classification (GTDB taxonomy): domain Bacteria; phylum Bacillota; class Clostridia; order Lachnospirales; family Lachnospiraceae; genus Choladousia. The sequence continues at coordinate 20,699 of JAUNGD010000033.1, forward strand.
TAAAATTATGGCTGTGACACGTTCTTTGCAGGATGAAAGAGACATTGAAACAAAATTGTATTCAGATCTGACGATGGAATACGATGCACAGCAGGTATTCGCTGAAAATCCAATGGTAAAGCAAAGTGTGGAAGGCGTATTTGGAAGTATTTCGATTGCTGTTGGATGTGGTATCGTGGTAATTCTATGTGCTTTTATGCTGATTTTTAATGTAGTGTCTATTACCATGGGGAAAGAGATCCGCCAGTATGGGCTGCTAAAGGTGCTGGGCGCGACGGAACAGCAGTTAAAAGGAATTGTATACGATCAAAATATACGGAATATCCTGAAAGGAATTATGATAGGAGCGATAGGGGGCAGCATTGCTGTGAAAATTTTTCTTCCATCTGTGCTGCAGAAATTGTTCATGCAGGGCTTAGGAGAAAGTGATGTCGCAGGTTTTTATCCAATGCTCCTGGCAGGAGCCGGGCTCCTTATATTTGCGGCAGCATTCTTTGCGGCGGGACTTGCTCTGAGACAGGTTGTAAAATGGAATGCGATTGATTCGATTTGCTATATTGAAACGGGAAATCATTGCAGAAAGAAACAGAATCTTGCCGACAGATTTCTGATAGTAGGAATGGCGTGGCGTGGCATGACAAGATCGAAAAAAAGATTGCTGATCAGTATGGGATCATTGTTGATTGGATGTATGACCGCGTTAGGTGCGGCTGTCATTATGACAGGAACGGATATTACAAACCGGATCGAACAAAATCCAGACTTCAGAGTCGGCATTTTAACCGGAATTTTTCGGTTCCCTGAAATGGTGCCGGATCAGATCAATGACGAGACGCCGGTACTCTCAGCGGATATGAAGAATACGATTTGTGAAATGCACGGTGTTGATAAAAAGACTATAAAAACGGCAGAGGGCAGCTATGCCGTTATTGATTTCTCTAAAAACAAAGCGCTGTTTCCCCGTAAGCAATCGTTAGAAAATACGGATACCGGGATTGCTTTTGCAACATTGCAGATCGTAGATGAGTCATTTGTGAATGAGCTGGAGCACTACGTGGTCAGCAATGATCTGGCCGTTGATCTTGAGCGTTTTGCAGCAGGGAATAGCTGTATCCTGTTACATCACAACGAACTGTCAAGGGAATTAGAGGTGCAGGCTGAAAAAGCATTAGGTGAACCCATCGTTTTCTACTCATTAAATGCATATGGCGATCCGAAGTACGATACTGCGGACTATGAAAAAGGCAGCCTTGCATGTGCAGGATATTTGGACATGACAGAGAAATACTTTCCCAAGCTGCAAACCACATCACTTGGAAACGATATTAACTATTTCATTATGACAGAAAAAGCGTTTGCAAAATTGGGATTCCCGAAAAAGGTATTTGATATTTCTTTTGACCTGGAGGAAGTTGAGGACGATGCCGTAATGAATCAAAAATTATCACAGCTTGTACAAAAAGAAAACCAAAAAAGCGGGGTAATGGATACCTTTTATTTGGAGGCGAATCATATATTACTGGATTCAGAAAAGAACAGAACTGATACGGCAAACGTCATTTTGGGCGGGTTATCCCTGATTCTTTTAGTGATTGGTATTATGAATTATGGAAATATGCTCTCGGCAGCGCTGTCGGTCAGAAGAAAAGAGATCGCTGTACTTCAAAGCCTGGGACTGACGAGAGGTCAGCTTTGGAGAATGGTTTTATATGAGGGAATCGGATACTGGGTACTTCTTATGTCATCAACATTCATAATAGGCAGTCCGGTTATATGGCTTTTGGGAAAAGCGATAAAGAGAAAGTTATTGTATTTTAAGTTTGTATATCCCTGGCAGACGCTTCTTATACTATGCATCGCTTTGCTGGGAATATGTTTTGCGTTTTCAGGTATAAGTTATTTTAAAAACAGAAATTTTATAGACGAGTTAAGAAGAAGCGATGACTGAATCAGAAATGCAAATAATATCCTATGACATAAAAAAGGGGGGTATCAGAAAACGAGTACCCCCTGAATGCTTTATTCGTTTGGCAGATCATTTATTTGTTCTGCTCAAGGGCCAGCTTCAGCGCCGTGGCAAGCTGATCCGGACAGGACGTCGGGCGGAATCCGCATTTGATTCCTTCCAGTCGCGCAATGGCGTCTGAAGTTTTCATTCCTTCCACAAGTCTTGCAACGCCCTGGGTATTTCCTGAGCATCCGCCGATAAATTCTACGTGCTTGATCACATCTCCGTCCAGTTCAAAGTGAATTTCCTGGGAACAGACACCTTTTGTCTTATATACCAGCATAAAAATAATCCTCCAGTCCTTTTGTATATCGTATTATCTTTTGACGAGCTATCTTTGTAAGTATACCCTGTTTCTTCTATATAATCAATAGGGCAGTAATTTTCTCCAGCCCGTTTTGTGCAGCAAATTTCCCTAGTCTGTATTGCAGTGAAGTTACCTGTTCCGTATTGATTATGCCGTATTGATTTATTGACCATGGTCGGGAGAATATTGTATACTGTATAACGTACTGATGAAAAATATTCTACAGATTAAATAAAGAAAGGGTTGGGATAAAATATGAGAAAAACAGGAATTATCGGAGCTATGGATATTGAGGTGGAGGGTCTGAAGCAGGATATGACGATCCGGCGGGAGATCAAAAAGGCCGGCATGGATTTTTGCGAGGGCACTCTACAGGGAAAGCCGGTGGTGGTTGTGCGCAGCGGTATCGGAAAAGTGAACGCGGCTGTCTGCACACAGATTCTTGTGGATGAATTTCAGGTGGATGCTGTGATCAATACGGGAATTGCCGGTTCTTTGAATGCGCAGATTGATATTGGAGATATTGTTATCTCCACGGATGTACTGCATCATGACATGGATGCGGTGAATTTTGGATATGAGCCGGGGCAGATTCCGCAGATGGATGTATTTTCCTTTGAAGCAGATAAGGATCTGGCGGATCTGGCGGAGAAGGTGTGCCACGAGGTAAATCCTGAGATTTCCGTATTCCGGGGCCGGGTGGTCAGCGGAGACCAGTTTGTGGCGGATAAGGCTGTGAAGGAGCGGATCGTAAATCAGTTCCATGGCTTTTGTACGGAGATGGAGGGCGCGGCGATCGCTCAGACCGCTTATCTGAATGAGATTCCCTTTGTCATCATTCGGGCGATTTCAGATAAGGCGGACGACAGTGCGTCAGAGGATTATCCGACCTTTGAGAAAAAGGCGGCGCGGCATTGTATGCAGCTTGTGGAGGGACTGATCCAGAGCCTGTCATAGAGAGCGGTGGTATTAGGAGGGATAGATCCAGAATTTGCCATAAAGAGCGGCAGCATTAGGAAGGATAGATCCAGAGTCTGCCATAAAGAGCGGCAGGGAATTTACATGAACCTCAGAAGAATTTTTCTCTGCTCCTGATATTGATTTTGAACCCCGAATTCGTCAGAAATACCGGGAATTTGTCGAACGATTTTGCTTTGCAAATGAATTTTTTCCGGCTATAATGGCGATACTTGAGCGAACGCGGCGACAGGCGCCGTCGTGGATGCGAAATGTGTCCATCCTGAAGGAAGAGAGCTGCGGATGGCCTGGAAAGTGAAAAAGGCTTTCTGCGGAGCATATCACAAAGAGGATTGCGTTGCTCAGAGATAATTAAAAAAGGGGGATTCCATATGTTACAGTTCATCATGGAACGAAATCTATTGCTTTATGTACTTGCAGCGGCCTGCATAGTCGGCGTGGCCAGCCAGATGATTTTGAAACAGATTTACGAGAAATTGATAAGAGATACGAAAAACACGGGCGAACCGGATGGAAGATTTTTACAACAATTGAGACAACGCTTTCAGTACTGCGCACATCTCAATGAGAAGGTCGGCGACGTGCATGCGCTTATTCAAAAGGGAATGATGGAATATCGTTTCTGGGGCATGAGCCTGCATCGTTGGAAACGGCTTGGAGTAGAGTGTCTGGTTTTGAGTTTGCTTTGTGCCTTTGGCGGAAGTATATTTCTTGTACGGAACGGCGGTGCAGTGGTAGCAGGCAATACGTATTTCTGGATGGGAGTGCTGGCGGCAGTACTGACAGCGGCGGCATATGGAATTTCTGATACGGGATACCGGCGGGAATGCCTTGAGATCCGGTTGACAGATTATCTTGAAAACAGCGGCGCAGTGAGGGATTACAGCGAAAGCGCTGTGGAAGAAATGGCGATGACCGGGACAACGCCGATTGTCCCGGTAGAGGCTGGACGGAAGGCGAAAAAGCGTGCCCGTGCAGAAACTGCGGCGGCTGCACAGACCCGGGCACAAAAGGAAAAGAACGATCTGAAGGAAAATCTGGCCCGGATAAAGGCCGGGATGCAGGAAACTGCGGCTGAGCGGGATCGGGGACAGAACCTGGAGCTATTGAGGCAAATGGATCCAAAAGAACAAGAACGGATCCTGCGGGAGGTGCTGCAGGAAATCCTTTCGTGATGGCAGCGGGCCGGATCAAAGCAGCGAAGGATAAATACTCTAGAGTGGTCCTTCCAACATTTGGGAAATATAGCTTGCGTAAGCAGTATAGGTTTGATAGAATGAAAACAGAATTGTCAGGTTGGCTGACAAAAGAAGCACTGAGAATTCCAGAAGAGGAGTTTTTTCCGATGGCAGTATTCGGTATGGAATCGATAAATTGAGGAAGAGCGCGGCATCCGGCAGAACGCGTGTGCCGGATACTGATTTTGCAGAAAATGATGCCCTCCAGCATACAGTGATCAGAGATATTCTGCTCAGAAAAGAAATGCCCATTGAGGTTCTGGCAAACTGCGGGCCGGGCCTGTACTATGTTTCCAAATGGTGGAAGCAGCTTTACGGTGAAAGCGAAGGAAAAGACCAGAGGGAATCTTCCCGGTATCTGCAGAATTGACTGCAGATCTTCATTTCATGGGCCAGTTTATCCAGGACGGCAACCGTATTCTCTTCGAGACAGTTTTGAATGTAGGAGAAACACAGAGCAGGCTCTTTGCTCAATGTGATGAAGAATAGAAACAGGAGCAAAGGTGTGGGATGTCATGGGATGGGAATTGTTTCTCGTTTCATGGCATCCTTGTGTATAATTATATATAAGGAGAAGACAAATGAAGATTGTATTTTTGGAGGCAGGGAATCTCGGGGAGGATATGCGTTTCGATCGCTTTTTTGAGCTTGGTGAGGTGGCGGTCTACAGCCAGACTTCAGAGGAAATGATCGCAGAGCGTATCGCGGAGGCAGATGCAGTTTTGATAAACAAGCTGCCGATGAATGAAGACACTTTGAAGGATGCAAAGTTTTTGAAATATATCGGTGTCACGGCAACGGGGACGAATAATATTGATTTTGAGTATACAAAAAAACGCGGTATCACGGTGACAAATGTGGCCGGTTATTCTACGGATGTAGTGGCGCAGCATACCTTTGCGATGACGCTTTATCTGCTGGAGCATCTGCGCTATTATGACGATTACGTGAGATCCGGAGATTATTGCCACAGCAAATCCTTCTGCCATATGGATCGCAGGTTTAACGAGCTTTCCGGGAAGACCTGGGGAATCATCGGGCTGGGAGCCATCGGAAAGCGGGTAGCGCAGATCGCAGAGATGTTCGGCTGCCGTGTGATCTATTATTCTCCTTCAGGGAAAAATAAAAATACGGATTATAAAGAGGTGGATTTTGATACGCTCCTTTCCAAATCAGATATCGTTTCGGTGCATACGCCCCTGACCAAAAAGACCCACCATATGATGGATTACGATGCATTCTGCAAGATGAAAGAAAGTGCGATCTTCATCAATGTTGCCCGGGGCCCGATCGTGGATGAAAAGGGGCTGGCAAAAGCTCTGCACAAGGAAAAGATAGCGGCCGCCGGGCTGGATGTGCTGGAGCATGAGCCTATGGATAAGGATTGTCCGCTGCGCAAGCTGGATGACAGTGAACGGCTGCTGATCACTCCGCATATTGCCTGGGCTGCTGTAGAGGCCAGAACGCGTCTGGTAGACGAGCTTTGGCTGAACCTTGATGCATTTATGAACGGAGAAGAGAGAAACGTATGCCGAAAATAAGAACCGGGGAGGAAGAAGCCTCGGAAACAATAGATTCCGGAAGTGTGCTTCCGGTGAGAAATTCTGAAAAAATAATAAAAAAAATATGTCTGGCAGGCAGGTGGACGGCAGCGGTGGCGGTGCTCTGTCTGCTGGGCTGGTACTGTGCCCATCCGGATTATTATGGCGGCCAGGGCTTTCAGGCGTTGTTTACTTCCGGCAGAACCTATTTTATGATCTTATTTTCTACGGTTCTGATTGCAGCGGCTTTGCTTCCGAATCGGCTTTCTGAGCGGGACAACCGGATATTCGGCTGGGTATGGTTCCTGCTTTCTCCTTTTGCAGTATATTTTTCACTTCTGTATCTGAATGCGGTGAAGTTTTCAATCCATTTCACACAGTTGAATAAAATAGCGGTGTTTTTTACCTTCTGGTTTTTGTACCTTGTGGTATTTTTTCTGCTGGTGCTGACCGGAAGTCTTCGGCTGCCTGTAATTCTGACATCGGTGGCAGTGGCGGTGCTGGGGATCGCCAACTGCTTTGTCATCGGATTCCGGGGAATGGCGCTGTCCGCCGGGGATCTGTTTTCCCTGCGAACCGCCCTGACGGTGGCCTCCAGCTATGAGTATGAGATCGACTGGTATATTTTTGCGGAGGTTTTTCTCACTCTTGCAATCTGCATTGTAAGCTGCAAGATCCGGGGATTTAAGGTAATGCACTGGAAAATCCGAGGGGTCTTGCTTTGTGTATGGCTGATTTTTTCCGGGCTTTTTTATCATATCTGCTGTAAAACAGAATTTTTGGAGGAGAATGACATCCGGTCGGAGGGATTCACTCATCAATTGCGCTACAAAAAGTATGATATGCTGTTTACCACGCTTTGCACCTGCTTTTACCTGGCCGTGGATAAGCCGGAGGGATATTCTGTGGAGAAGGTGCGGGAGATCGCGGAGGACTACGTTGCTGCTGAAGCAGGAACAGACGGAAAGGACAGTGGCGAATCAGGATATGATACGCCGAATCTTGTGGTCATCATGAACGAATCCTTTGCAGATTATGCGAATATCGGGCAGGGGCTTTCTATGTCGGAGGACTGTATGCCCTTTATTCACGGCCTCACCGAGAATACGATCAAGGGAAATGCGTATGCGTCCATTTTCGGCGGAAATACTCCTAACTCGGAGTATGAATTTCTGACGGGCAATACGATGGGATTCCTCCCGCCTTCTTCAGTGGGCTTTCATCTGTTTGTGCGGGGAGCTATGCCCTCTCTTGCGTCGGAATACAAGAGCGCTGGCTATAATACGCTGGCGATGCACCCGTACCGGGGGACAAATTACCGCAGGAATATCGTATATCCCCAGATTGGCTTCGATACGTACTATGCCCGGGTGGATTTTCCACATCCCGACTATATCCGCAGTTATATTTCTGATCAGACTCTGGTGGAGCGGGTCATTGAGGAGTATGAAAAAAATCTGAAAACGGGCAAGCCGTTTTTCAGCTATAATGTCACGGTACAGAATCATGGAGATTATCTCCGTTCAAATACAAAAAATCTCGACGATTCTATTCAGGTGCTGACTCCCGGCGTCGATACGACCCGGACGCAGATGCATACGAATCTCATAAAAGCTTCGGATGAGGCGTTTGAGTATCTGGTGCAGTATTTTTCTGAGCAGGAAGAGCCGACGGTAATTGTGATGTTTGGAGATCATCAGGCAAATCTGGGAGACTCCACGTACAAATATCTGATCGGGGAGGAAGAGAATCTGACCCCGGAGGAGCTGATGGAGAAATACAAGGTACCCTTCATTGCCTGGGCAAATTATGATATTCAGGAAGAAACCATCGAAAAGACGAGCCTGAATTATCTGTACAGTATTCTGGCGGAGCGCCTGAACCTTCCGATGACCGGCTACCAGAGATATTTGTCTGATCTGAGCGAGGAGATTCCGGTGCTGGCAGCCGGCGGGTACTGGACGAAGGATGGAGAATTTTACGAACTGGACGACCAAGAATCTCCATATTTTGAAAGGGTCAACGAATACAATATTCTGGAATACAACCACATATTCGGGAAAAACAGCCGATGTCTGGAGTTGTTCAGTCTTGCGGAATAATCTTATTTAAAAAATTGGAATGGAAGATTTTACCTTTCGATTCCTTTGCGTGCCGGTATCCCCTGGTCAAAGGGATGCTTGACCTTGCGGATTTCCGACACATAATCAGCAGCATCCATCAGGGCCTGACTCGGATCCTGACCGGTCAGAATGACCTCAAGATGCTCCGGTTTATTTTTCAGAAAATCAAGTACCAGGGATTCATCCAGAAGCCCGGCGCGAATGGTATAAATTGCTTCATCTAAAAACAGCACGTCATAATTCTCTTCACAGGCTTTCTGTGTCACATCCCGAAGCTGCTGTGCGTAGTAGGCCTTTCGCTGTTCCTTTTCTTCCGGTGTCATTTGAAAACTGAATTTCTCCTGAGCAAGGCCGTCAATAACGGTGATATTTTCAGAAAGCTGCAGAACTTTTCGCTCGCTGGTAGAATTGTCCTTCATAAACTGGTAGATCAGCACTCGGTATCCGAATCCGGCGGCCCGGGCGCACAGCCCCATTCCTGTGGTTGTTTTTCCTTTTCCGTCTCCGCAATAAATGTGGATCAGCCCCAGTTGTTTTTTATCATCCATGGAAAACCTCCTGTTACACAATAAAATCTGATTTGAATAGAGCTATATTTTGATGGTAGCACAGACGGGGAAAAAAAGGAAGGAAGAAAAAAGCAAAAAAGAGATGTTACAGTAAATTTTTTGTGTTATTATGATAGAGTTAGCATAAAGGCCCGTGTGGTTTTATACATGGATGGCACAATGGGATAAGCTGGTATAATGTTTGGAATGCGCCGGAAAGATGGATGTGAGGATAAACATGAAGGATAGACTGGATAAAATAAAAGAAAAATACAGAGAAAACTGGTTGGAGATTTTGTTGATGATTGTTTTTGTCTGTGCGGCTCTTGTATTGAATGTTTCGCAGAGAACGGAAGAGACAGAAGAGGTATTTGGCAGCAGCGTGAATAAGCCGGAGTTTCTGGAACAGGAAATTTCCAGGAAAGAATCTGAGGAAGAAATAGCTGACGAAGAGACAGAGGAAGAAATGACCGGTGAAGAGACAGAGGAGGAAATGACAGATGAATAGACAGAGGAAAAAATGACCGGTGAGGAGACGGAGAAGGGATCCGCGAAAGAAGCGGTAAACAGAAGATATGTAAAAGAGACAGAAAAATACTCTGAAGATACCGGGGAACGCGAAGAAGATATAAACACAGAGCAGACGTCGGAGTATGAGCTGTTTACTCTACAGGATACAAAAATGATTCGTGATCTTTATCCGATCTATCTTCCGGGAGTGTCAGGCCCGGTGGAATATCAGGTTCTGTCGGACAATTCCGAACTCGTTGAATACCTGGTTGATGTGCGAAGTTCCGTCCGGAATTTTACGCTTCTCCAGAAAATGATTGAAAACAGAGTAGCAGAATATGACGGCGAATGGTCTGTTTATGTGAAAAATCTGAATACCGGTGAGAGTATTATTGTTAACGACCAGCCGATGAAATCCGCCAGTGTTATGAAGCTGTTTATTATGGGAACGGTATACAAGGCAATAGAAGCGGGAGAGCTGGAGCGCACCGACGAGGTGATGTCCCTGATGAACAATATGATTACGGTCAGCGATAACGAGGCGTCAAACCAGCTTTTGTATTTGCTGGGAGATTCCAGCTATGAGGACGGTATCGCAGAGGTGGATGCGTTTATCAGCGAGTACGGGTTCAGCGATATGACCGTAGAATATAACGGCTTCAACAATTCAGCGACGGTAACGGACAGCAATAATTTCAATCAGGTGTCCGCGAAGGACTGCGGAAAGCTTCTGGAAGACGTTTACCGCCGGAACTGGGTAAATCGGTCGGTGAGCAATGAGATCGAGGAGATGCTGCTGGATCAGCATACGAGATATAAGATCCCTGCCGGATTGCCGGAGGGGGTTCTCTGCGGCAACAAGACCGGAGAGATGGATAATACGGAAAATGATGCTGCAATTATTTATTCCGGGGATTGCGATTACATACTGGTGGTGCTTTCCAGCGACTGGAACAGCAAGGATGAAACGATTTCCAGAATTGCATCCTTATCCAGTATGGTATATGGATTCCTTAATTAAAGCATATTTGATGTCTTATGGCGAAGCGGCGCCCCTGGGGGCCGCTTTGTCCGGTATAAATTCAGAAGAGATAAGGAGAAAAAGACCATGTTTCGTTTATGGGGAAAAATGTGGAAGGACAGCCGTATGATAAAAGACACTGTGTATGAGGAGGAGAGCGACGACACCAGGACGCACAAAATCTTTCGCGGTTTGGATGAAATATGCCATGAGTTTGACCTTGGCAAACCGATCTGGCTTGACATGACGGTGGCGGAATTTCAAAGACACAGCAAGGCCAGATTTTATCAGGACAGCTTTATCGAGGAGATTGAATTTGATTATCTGGAGATTCAGGTGCTGCAGGAAGGATAACAAACAAAAGAGGCGATGACCGCAGGAGCTGTCGTTTTTCGCCTGAAATGAGGAGTGCCCCCGGCGTCTGGTACACCGGAGGCTATTATGAAAAAATTTATCAAATTAGATTTGAGAATACCTCTCAAGAACTGATTATAATATAGCATCTAATTATGAACAAAATATGAACGAACAATAAATAATTAGTAAAATTGACATAAAAATAAAATAAAACGAGAGTATGATTGTCTGATATGCACATACAGACAAATGAACAAAACGGATAAATATTGTCAGAAAATACAAGATACGATCTTTTTTGACAGAAAAATTAGTTTCTTTTATGAACCGGTTGTAGTAAAATAAAAATTAGACCTGATATTAGGTATATTAACGGGCAGGATGGAGAACATTATGCATAGAATACAGGAAAAATTCCGCATGAATATCACCAATTTTATGTTCTGGATATCGTCAGTGTTTTTGGTGATCGTTATGGCAGGAATGATTATGTCATTTCATGTTTCAAAACAAACCGAATACCATAATTATCTGTTTTCAGACGCTTCGGACATCGTGCGTTTTGCAGAGGTGCTGGAGGAGAATGAAATTCCGTGCAGGGTGGTCTCTGATACAGTGATTGCAGTCTCGCCAAAGTGGGCGGCAGAGAGCGAAAAATTATATCAGGAATATTTTTCATAGAAACTGGAGCTGCGAAGACAAGCAAGAGCATTGTCTGAGGCGTATTTTTTTGGAGGTAAAAATGGAAGACAGAGAAAAACTTATGGAAATTGAGGCGCAGAAGGATGGAGCAGGGCTGGGAACTCCCGGACACAAGCGCACGGTCTACGTCGTGGGACATAAAAACCCGGATACGGATTCTATCTGTTCCGCGATCTCATATGCATATCTGAAAAATCAGACCTGCAAAAACAATCAGTATGTACCGGCCCGGGCAGGGCAGGTAAGCGCGGAGACACAGTATGTTCTGGAACGCTTTCAGGTGGAGACGCCGGCGCTTCTGGAAAATATCGGTACGCGTGTAAAGGATATGGATATCCGCAAGGTGCCGGGGGTTCGGAGTAATATTTCCCTGAAAAATGCCTGGACCTTGATGACGACGCAGAATGTATTCACGCTTCCGATCACAAATGAAAAGAACCATCTGAAGGGGCTTATCACCATTAATGATATTGCCAAATCCTACATGGAGGAGTACGACAGCGCCATCGTTTCTGTGGCAAAGACTCCCTACCGGAATCTTCTGGAGACTCTGGATGCGGAAATGGTCGTAGGCGACCCGGAGGGATATTTTGACAAGGGGAAGGTCGTGATTGCGGCGGCAAACCCGGATGTTATGGAAAACTATATCGAGGAGCACGACATGGTCGTTCTGGGGAACCGCTATGAGTCGCAGCTCTGTGCCATTGAGATGCAGGCGGGATGTATTGTGGTTTGTCTTGGGGCTCCGGTGTCCAGGACGATCAAGCGTCTGGCGGAGGAACGCAGCTGTACCATCATCGTGACGCCGCTGGATACGTATGCGGTGGCAAGGCTGATCAACCAGAGCATGCCGGTGGATTTCTTTATGAGAAAGGACAACCTGATGACGTTCCGGCTGGCGGATTATACAGAAACCATCCGGGATACCATGTCAAAAAAGCGGTACCGTGATTTCCCGATTCTGGACCGCACGGGAAAATACGTGGGTATGATTTCAAGACGTAACCTGTTGGGTGTACATAAGAGAGGCCTGATTCTTGTGGACCACAACGAGGTTTCTCAGGCGGTGGACAATGTGCTGGATGCGGAAATCCTTGAGATCATCGATCATCACAGGCTGGGCTCCTTGGAGACGATGGCTCCTGTTTATTTCCGAAATCAGCCGGTGGGCTGTACCGGAACCATCGTTTATCAAATGTTCTGTGAGCAGGGCGTTGAGATACCGAAGTCGATTGCAGGTCTTTTGTGCAGCGCAATCATTTCGGATACGCTGGTATTCCGTTCGCCGACCTGTACGGCAATGGATGTAAACGCAGCGAGGGAGCTGGAAAAAATTGCGGGTATTAAATGTGAGACTTATGCTCAGAAAATGTTTGCAGCGGGAAGCGATCTGAAACTGAAAACCAATGAGGAGATTTTGTATCAGGACTTTAAAAAATTTGAATTCGGCGATCTGAACATCGGGATCGGCCAGATTACGTCCATGAATGCGGATGAGCTGCAGAATATCAAAAAACGTCTGCTTCCCTATATTAAGGAAGTATATGAAACGAGTGATATGGACATGATATTCTTTATGCTGACAGATATTATTATGGAGTCTACAGAATTGCTCTGCTGCGGAAAGGATTCGGATGAGCTGGTGGAAGAAGCCTTCCATCATAAGGCCGTGGAGGGATGCGCGCAGCTTCCGGGAATCGTTTCCAGGAAAAAGCAGCTGGTGCCTTCCTTTATGATGGCGATCAGCCAAGTCTAACAGCATCAGTATTTTACTGTTTGCTGGGCCGAAGATGAAGAGAAGTATAAGCGGAGGAAGAGTATGGGAAAAGAAAGCTGGAGAGCAGGAAATATGCTGTATCCGCTTCCGGCGGTGATGGTAAGCTGCCAAAGACCCGGGGAAAAGCCGAATATCATTACGGTGGCCTGGGCCGGCACAGTCTGCAGCTCGCCCGCCATGGTGTCGATTTCGGTGCGGCCAGAGCGGTATTCTTATCATATTATTAAGGAAACAGGAGAATTTGTCATCAATCTGACTACGGAAAAGCTGGTGCGGGCGACGGATTTCTGCGGCGTCCGTTCCGGGAGGGATGTGGACAAATTCGCTCAGATGCACCTGACAGCGGGCGAAGCGGTACACGTCAAAGCGCCTCTGATCGAGGAGAGTCCGGTGAACATCGAATGCCGGGTAACGCAGGTTCTGGAGCTCGGCTCTCATCATATGTTTGTGGCAGAGGTGTTGGGAGTTGACGTTGACGGCAAATATTTGGATGCAAAGGGGAAGTTCCAGCTGAATAAAGCAGGGCTCATGGTTTACTCCCATGGAGAGTATTTCGGGCTGGGGAAGAAGCTGGGGAGCTTTGGGTACAGTGTGAGGAAGAGGAAAGAGGGTAGATAGCTGGTAAGCGAGCTTCCCATCTGCCTTGGAATTTTTTGGGCTGCGGAGGATACGAGCCATGCAGCAAGCTCAAAAATATTGCATATTTTTTCGCTTGACGGCTGTCGCCGTATACCCAGAAAACTCCTCACAGCATCTGGTAAGCGAGCTTCCCATCTGCTGTAAGAATTTTTCTGGCTGCATGGCTCGTAGCTTAGCAATATTTACCAAAAAATGTATAAATCGTTAATTTTCATTTACAAATATGAAGAATGTGGTATACTTGATATGATTTGATTTTTTTTGAAGGGCAATAAAACGGGGGAAAAGAGTGCATTCGGCGTGATATATCATGATATGGTATGCTGCAAAGAAGCGCTCCGCAGGATAAAGTATATCCGGTGGATATGATAAAGCAAAGGATTCACAGGGGCGTGTCAGGCACGATATACCCGAAGGGCATATTATATTCGGATGCCGTACATGGGTGTGCCTTGCACAATGGAGTATAAATTAAATTTACAGAGGTGTTCTATGGAACAGTATATTATCAGAGGCGGCAATCCACTGGTGGGAGAGGTGGATATCAGCGGTGCCAAAAATGCAGCGCTTGGTATACTTGCAGCCGCTATTATGACCGATGATACAGTACTGATTGAAAATCTTCCTGATGTCCGCGACATCAATGTCCTTCTTGAGGCGATGGAAAGCATCGGCGTCAAGGTGGACCGTATCACCAGACATGCGGTGATGCTGAACAGCGAGCATGTGGGAGAAGTCAGCGTAGAGTATGAATATATCAAAAAGATCCGTGCATCTTATTATCTGATAGGTGCTCTGCTTGGAAAATATAAGAGGGCTGAGGTGCCGCTTCCGGGAGGATGCAACATCGGCAGCCGCCCGATTGACCTGCACCTGAAGGGATTTAAGGCGCTGGGGGCAAAGGTTTCCATCCGCAACGGCTTTATTATTGCGGAGGCGGACAATCTGCACGGGAGCCATATTTATCTGGATACCGTGTCGGTAGGCGCAACGATCAATATTATGATGGCTGCATCAATGGCAGAGGGATATACAATCATTGAGAACTGTGCCAGAGAGCCCCATGTCGTGGACGTTGCGAACTTCCTCAACAGCATGGGCGCCAATATCAAGGGCGCTGGTACGGATGTGATTCGTATTCGGGGCGTGCAGAAGCTCCATAAGACGGAGTACTCGATTATCCCGGATCAGATCGAGGCGGGCACATTTATGTTTGCTGCGGCAGCTACAAAAGGCGACGTCATGGTGAAAAACGTGATCCCGAAGCATCTGGAGGCTACTACGGCGAAGCTTCTGGAGATTGGCTGTGAGGTGGAGGAGTTTGACAGTGCAGTGCGTGTCGTTGCATCAAAACGGCTCACCAGCACGAATGTTAAGACGCTTCCGTATCCCGGCTATCCTACGGACATGCAGCCGCAGATCGGCGTCACGCTGGCTCTTGCAAAGGGCACCAGTATCGTGACAGAGAGCATTTTCGAAAACCGTTTTAAATATATGGATGAGCTTGCGCGTATGGGCGCCGTTGTCCGGGTAGAGGGCAATACCGCAATCATTACCGGTGTGGATAAGCTTTCTGGAGCGCGGGTCTCAGCGCCGGACCTTCGGGCGGGTGCAGCTCTTGTGATCGCAGCTCTTGCAGCAGAAGGCATTACGACGATAGATGATATTATCTATATTCAGCGGGGCTATGAGAGCTTTGAAGAAAAGCTCCGAAGCCTGGGAGCAGAGATCGAAAAAGTAAATAACGAAAAGGAAGCTCAGAAGTTCCGGCTGCGGATTGGATGAGAAATGCGATGACAAAGAGGTTGCTGCGGTGTTATGCGGCAACCTCTCGTTGATAAAGGAGGAAAAACTATGATTAAATTGTACGAGAACGGCGTGTATCTGGTAAACGGCTCTGAGATCGTAGAGGATACTCAGGACGTACAGGCCGTACTGCAAAGCAAGCTGGGCGACCAGGTGCCTTCAAAGGAGGAAGCGGCAAAAAATACGATTGCCTATTCTATTTTGAAGGACCACAATACATCAGACAGCATGGAAAAGCTGAAGATTAAGTTTGATAAGCTGACTTCTCATGATATTACATTTGTGGGGATTATTCAGACGGCAAGGGCTTCAGGACTGGAAAAGTTTCCAGTGCCGTACGTGCTGACGAACTGCCACAATTCCCTGTGTGCGGTGGGCGGCACGATCAACGAAGATGACCACATGTTTGGGCTGACCTGTGCAAAGAAGTACGGCGGCGTTTACGTTCCGCCTCATCAGGCGGTAATCCATCAGTTTGCCCGGGAGATGCTGGCAGGCGGGGGACGCATGATCCTCGGCTCTGATTCCCATACGAGATACGGCGCGCTCGGCACGATGGCAATGGGCGAGGGAGGACCGGAGCTCGTAAAACAGCTTTTGGGACAGACCTACGACATCAATATGCCGGGTGTAATCGGCATTTATCTGACCGGAAAGCCGGTGACCGGGGTAGGTCCCCAGGACGTGGCCCTGGCGATTATCGGCGCTGTATTTGCAAATGGTTATGTAAACAATAAGGTAATGGAATTTGTCGGCCCGGGTGTTGCAAACCTGAGCGCGGATTTCCGTATCGGCGTGGATGTTATGACTACAGAGACCACCTGTCTTTCTTCGATTTGGAGAACCGACGACGAGATCAAGGAGTTTTATGAGATCCACGGAAGAAGCGAAGATTACAAGGAGCTGAATCCGGGAGCAGTGACCTATTATGACGGCATGGTGGAGGTGGATCTGAGCGAGATCCGCCCGATGATCGCTATGCCCTTCCATCCCAGCAATACGTACACCATCGAGGAGCTGAACGCGAACCTGATGGATATTCTTGACGATGTGGAGAAGCGCGCCGCAGTCAGCCTTGACGGAGCAGTGGACTTTACCCTGAAGAACAAGGTGCGGGACGGTAGATTGTACGTAGATCAGGGTATCATTGCCGGCTGCGCCGGCGGCGGATTTGAGAATATCTGCGATGCAGCGGATATTTTGAAGGGCAAATTTATCGGCTCAGATGAGTTTACCCTGAGTGTATATCCGGCAAGTACGCCGATTTATATGGAGCTGGCAAAGAACGGAAGGCTGGCTGACCTGATCCAGAGCGGCGCCATTGTAAAGACGGCATTCTGCGGTCCGTGCTTCGGTGCAGGAGACACACCGGCAAATAATGCCTTCAGTATCCGCCATTCCACGAGAAACTTCCCGAACCGTGAGGGCTCCAAGCTGCAGAGCGGCCAGATCTCGTCGGTGGCGCTGATGGATGCGCGTTCCATCGCGGCGACGGCGGCAAATAAGGGCTATCTGACGGCGGCAACGGATATTGACGCAAACTACGGAAAGCCGAAATACTTCTTTGACAGCAGCATTTATGCCAACCGCGTATTTGACAGCAAGGGTGTGGCGGATCCCTCTGTTGAGATTAAATTCGGCCCGAATATCAAGGACTGGCCGGCAATGTGCGAGCTTACGGAAAACCTGATGCTGAAGGTTGTCTCCGAGATCCATGACCCGGTAACGACCACGGACGAGCTGATTCCCTCCGGCGAGACCTCTTCCTACCGCTCCAATCCTCTGGGACTGGCAGAGTTTACCCTGTCCAGAAAGGATCCGGCTTATGTCGGTCTGGCAAAGGAAGTACAGAAGGCGGAGAAGGCCCGGGAAGCCGGCGAGTGCATGGGAGACGTACTCCCAGAGCTTCGGGAGGCTATGCATACCGTAAAGGCTGACGCACGGTTTACCGATGTCTGCGGAAAAAATACCGGTGTGGGAAGCACGATCTTTGCAGTGAAGCCGGGGGACGGCTCCGCGAGAGAGCAGGCTGCATCCTGTCAGAAGGTGCTTGGCGGTTGGGCGAATATTGCCAACAGCTATGCGACAAAGCGTTATCGCTCCAACCTCATCAACTGGGGTATGCTTCCGTTCCTGATCGACGAAGGCGAGCTTCCGTTCAAGAATAAGGATTATCTGTTTATTCCGGGTATCCGCAGGGCAGTGGAGAACAAGGAGGCAGAGGTGACGGCTTATGTAGTAAAGGACGGCGCGCTGAAGGAGTTTACGCTGAGACTCGGCGAGATGACAGACGATGAGCGCCAGATCATTCTGGACGGCTGCCTGATCAATTACAACCGTGTAAAATAATTTAAAATAGAAGAACTTCATTTAATAGAAGGATTTTATATAGAAG
>JAUNGD010000003.1 GCA_030524705.1 Lachnospiraceae bacterium
CTCGATAAAATCTGATCTTCCTATACTTTTAAAAATCATTCATGAAACAACCCTGTCTTAAAAATTATATGCAAAATATTTCAAATTACGCTTTACTCGCTGATTTTTGAATATTTCCATCAATGAGTATATATTTTACCTTTTTTCTATCCTCTGTTTTCAGGGTATTATAGTAATCTTGAAAAGAATCCAAGCGCTCCCTATGCCCATTGTCAATAACTAGATATATTGCTTTTTCTGTATTTTCTTGCGCTATATAAAATGGTAATTGCTTTTTAAATCCATGCATAAGTTGTGGATTAGATGTAAGCTTAATCTCTACCAATATTTTGCTTATTCTAATATTATAATCCACAATCTGTTTGCTTAAAATAAAGGTCAATAAATCGCTTACCCTGTCACACCCCACCTTTTCCTGAAAAACATTTAACAATTCAAAAATAACCGGATCAACTTCACCTGATTTTTGCAATTCTTTAATAGTTTCCAAAATATTTTTTCGTAATTCTTTACCAATTGCATTTCCACTAGTTCCTTGATTGGAATATCCTAAACATGTTCCCTTAATTTCTTTAAATATAAGTAACCTGTCAGCTTTTTTCCAATACATATCTCCCAATGATTTAGAATGCTATAACAAGACAATGATTTTAGAAAAATATTCTTCTGTAAGGTCAGAAGCCTCTATAAATTCTGGTACTTTACAGAATCTTAATAATGCAGGATCAATAAAGTAGTTTAAATCTACATCTAAAATAATATCTAATGCTCCTGTAGATTCAAATAATTTCTTATCTATTTTAAATTCATCAGTAAATGATTTCGGCATTTAATCATCCCCCAGCGCATAAGGGCAGGTGTTACCTGCCCCTATGCTTCTCTTTCCTTTTCAGCTGTTTCAGTTCAAACTGTCGCTGTTTCTCTGCTTCCCATTGTTTACGTCTCACGGTCCTGCGTTCAGTTTTCAGCTGCTCCTGCTGTAATTTCAAAGCCTGCTGCGATTTTGTGCCTATGCCGGTATTCTGTACCTGCTTTCGCACTTCTCGCTGTACCCGTTTCGGATTGCGACCAGCTTCCTTTACATCAGTTGCCACAGCCGGACTAAATTTCAGTCGATAGTAATTTTTCAGAACAAAATCGTATACCTCATAATCTTTCGGCTCCGTCCCAAACGTAACCTTGCATACAGATAATTTTCCCTCCGATATGCGTTCAAACACACCTATCCAGAATGGTTCCTCAAAAAATACTGTCAATCTGCCCAATACTTTGTCCATGACAATTCCTCCTTAATGCCTTGCGGCTGTCGCGGTATTCGTCAAATGTTCCTGCAAGCAGGACATTTTTCTCATTACTCGCGCAAATTGTATTGAACAAAGAACGGACGACCCAAGGAGGGAGGGCTACTTACACCAGAGCGGTGCGGCCGGACTACCTACCGGCTCTGCAAGATTATCTTGCGTTGTGTTTTTATCTTTGCTCCTATATATTACCATACAAACGTGCGTTTTTCCATAAAAATATGGCAATCTGCCTATTACTGCAAACTGCCACATTAACATTTTCCCTTACCTGCATTAACTACATGGTGCTAGCACCATGTCCAAATCACTACTAAGAAAAATTTTTCCCTTTTTCTCCACAGTTCGGAATTGGCGCTACTGTTAAATCAATTCCAATGCTCTTTTATAAAGTGGGGCTAAATCACAGCCACATTTTCCGCATTCTTCGTCTGCCTGCTTGATTGCCGATACTAATGTATCTTTGTCAGCATTTCCGTCTAACCATTGCTTGACGGAATGGATATTAAATTCCAACCAGACGCAATAAACTTTTCCATAATTGATTTTAATTCTTCCATAATTTAATTCCTTTCAAATTAGCAATTTTTGATTTTTCAATTCTACAAGTCGGAATTTACATTTTAGGCATGGGTACAGTATAATAGCCCAACTTGTGAAAATTGTACCACTCCACTATTTTCTCTTCACTTGCAACGTTTAAAGCAGATAAAATCTCTTTTGCAAATTCCAACGAAGCCGTTCCATTAGCTGTTATTATATTTCTGTCACGCACTGCTTGTTTTGCAATATATTTTTCCTCTCCTGTATAAATGGAACCTGCCCACTGTTTTAAGTCATTCAAATCATTACTTGTATGATATATGTCATTCAAAACACCTACTGTACCTAAAAAGGCAGACGCATCGCAAATACCGCCTAATACTTTTCCTTTTTGAGTACAATCTTTTACAAGTGTTTTAATCTGTTGCGCATTTTCATTTCTCCATGTCATGCCACCGATTAAAATAATGGCTTCATAATCACTGGGAACAGACTTAATATCATAATCTGGCAATACTTTAAATCCACCTATTGATTGAACACAATCTTTCGATAAAGATACCGTTTTAATCTCATATTCGCCTTGCCCTAACATAGAAATTGCAGATGAAATATACGCTGCTTCCCAATCTGCGTATTGCTGTAAAATTACAAATAATAATGTTTTCTTCATACTATTTTACTCCTCCATCAATTCCGATTGAGCAACTTCATTTTGTTAGATTTTATTTTTGGTGTTCGATAATCTATTGCAAAAGGTCATCTGCATACATTTTCCTCCTGCTAATGCTAAAATGGTATCGCTTAACCCTTTCTGACTACTTTTGCCTGAATACTCGGTTGCACAACTTCTTATGATTTCTTCTATTGTTGCCCGATAAAGCACTCTTCTGTTCAATCAGAGAAGATTTTATCATTCTATTGCAATAAGGTCCGCCCTTTCATAGCGATTATGTCCTTGTAGTTGCTTTTTGTATTTCCAACACTTAATTGCTTCCTCTAACGATTTTCCTTTATTGTCTGCAAAAAAATCTCGAATATAAGTATTGTACTCAAACTGCTTATCAATTTTAGTTTTTCCTTTTTTCTTATCCTCAAGGATTTGATAATAAGCAGCAATCGCTTCTTTATAAGTTTTCCCTGTATTGCTTTTTAACCATTTTTGAAAAGTCACATTGAATGAAAAACCGCTTCCAATATGTTCTCTGAAAAATGCTCTATGTTTTTCTGAACAGACAAAGTTCGCTTCAATTCTTGTATCTTCACTAATGGTAGATACTACCGTTGCTCTTTTTCTTGCCGTTTGAGCAGACAATATTTTTCCTGTATCAAGAAAATATGCAATCCTATCTGTTATTTCTACCTTTCCACCCGAAATAGGAATATCATTTTCTCTGCAAAAATTTACTAATTCCTCTTTTAAATAATAGAAATCACGAAATATCTTGCTATCTAAATTTCTATCTAAAAGAGGTCTTTCGCTCATAAATACCTCTTTTCTACTGAACATAAAATCTCGATTTGTTTATATCTTTTATTTTTTGATTATATGACTCTTACCTTTTGTTTTCCACAAAATATAGGGCATAGCAACTGCCACGCCCCATATTTCTTATCGTTCCAACGATTTTTCAATCTTCCACTTCTGCCCTTTCAAGTCATTTTGCTTCTCGTAAAGACTAATACGCTCTTTACAAAGTTTTTTCATACGCTCCAACTGTACTTCTACTCCCTCCCACCAATCTGTCTCTATCCGTTTGTATTCCCCGGTCAGACTGCGGATTGTATTATTGTTTTCCTTGATCTGCTCATTTTGAAGGCACGTTTTGGACGTTTATTTGCCCTTTCTGCCCGTTCTAATGCCTTTGACCGTTCAGTTATTACATACTAACTATTTTTCTAACCGTATTCGCTGTTCTTATCGTTAGCTTTGAGCTAATATTTGCACTTGCTATTTTAGACCACCAGTTTGTTTTTTGATAGTCTTTCCGGCTAAAAGACCAAAATACAGTCTCTTTATATTCCTTTATCTTTTCTAATCCCTCTTTAGGCTCTCCGATTTCGCTATATACATCTTTGAATATAGCAGGTGGCATAATAAAGATTAGATTGTCATAAATCTCCTTACTTTCATCTCCCCACCAATCAGGCGCATGATGTAAGATGTCCTCAAGTTCTTCTTTTAATATGACAAAAACAGGAATATCTAAACTAAATTGATTTTTAATCATTTCCTCAATCTTGCTTGTAAACTTGATTGTATCGGCTTCAGCGCTTGAAAAAATCACATTACCGCTGTTTAAATAGGTCTTGACCTCCGTATAATTAAGTTTTTCAAAACCTTGTTTTAATTCTGCCATTGGCACTTTGTTTTTTCCGCTTATATTGATACCTCGCAATAAGGCGATATATCTTTTCATATTTTTAACCACCTCTACAACTTCCGATTTGTTGCTCTAAGTATAACATATCATCATATAGTTCACAATAAGAAATAAGGGGCATAGCTGCCGCCATGCTCCAAATCCCTACCGTTCCAATGCTCTTTCGATTTTCTGCTTTTGTCCCCTCAAATCATTTGTTTCTCATACAGACTGTCACGTTCTTTACAAAGTGCTTTCATGCGCTCCAACTGTACTTTTACTCCCTCCCGCCAATCTGTCTCTATCCGTTTGTATTCTCCGGTCAGACTGCGTATCTCATTATTATTTGATTTTATCTGCTCCGACGCGCATATCCATTCAATTAGATTGCGTACTTCCATATCCGTATCATACAAATCTGTTTCCGAAAGGATTTTCGTACGCAGCCGAACCATTACTTTCTTCTCGTTACTGTTCACAGTCGATTCAGTATATCGACGGAGTTTGTCGTGCTTGCGACGCGAAGCTAGTCCTTTAGGGCACGTAAGAAACCTGTTGATATACTGAATCAAACCTGTGAAACAGGAACCTCCCCCTACAGCCTCAGACATATGACGCGAAGCGGCATATAGCCTTCGAAGAAGGCAGTCTGTGGCTTGCAGAGCGGAGGGACTGTGAACAGTAACTTCTTCTCCATATCTGTCACTATTTTTGATAAGCTTTCGTTGTCGTATTATTTGAGGTGTGATACAATGTAGGAAATGAAATAGCCATTTTCATAGGAGAAAATAATGGAATATACAATACGGGAAATGAAAGTGGAGGAATATCCACTGTTGAGTAATTTTCTATACGAAGCGATTTTTATTCCAAACGGTATAGCGCCACCACCGAAAAATATTATTGCTTCTCCTGAATTGCAGGTTTATGTTGAGCATTTCGGAGCATTAAAAGATGATTTTGCATTAGTCGCAGAAGTCGGGGAAAAAATCGTTGGTGCTGTTTGGGCACGCATTATGAACGATTACGGACATATTGATGACAAAACTCCCTCCCTTGCAATCTCCCTATACAAAGAATACCGAAGCCAAGGAATAGGAACCGAAATGATGAAAGAAATGCTGTCTTTGTTGAAAACACATGGTTATAAACGTGTTTCTCTTTCCGTCCAAAAGGCTAATTATGCGGCTGAAATGTATAGAAAAATAGGATTTGAAATTGTAAAGGCTAACGAAGACGAATGGATTATGCTATGGCATGAGGACAGACATTGATATACCATATAAACACATACACAACGCTAATCAGTGCCGTTCTGAGCGTTTGCTTCTCAATAGGAACGGTCATTTTTATTTGTTGTCACAGGAATAATACTGATAGGACAATTAGGCTTGAAGTTGGGATATGAGGAACGCAACGCTGATGTTCGTGTGGTTCAATACGAATCCGGCTATTGTTTTCCCAAAAAAGATACACTCATGGAAATTGCCACAATTTTAAATGTCAACAATTTCTCCGGAAAGAGTAGTTAAAGAATGGAGAAGTTTCAGAGGACGAATACTTTGAGTGGAAAATCAACTGGCCTGCTTCCAGCAGTAGCATTAATGAAAAGGACCATGATGAAAAAATGTGCTTCGCACATCCTCGCGACTTCTATATACCCTCAATGAAGCACATTTTTTCTGCGCCACTTGTCGCAAGGAGGGACCCGCTTGCGGGAGGATTCCTTACGACCTGCGTACGCATCAGCGTGCTACCCTCAAGCGTGGTCAGCTTTAGCCGACATCTGCCTTTCACGCGAGTGCGCATACCCCAAGGGCACGCGTCGCTGCACGAAGTGCTTTTTTATGATAAAGAAAAGTAACAACTACCAGTAGAGAAAAAATAAATTTATTAAGAATACGTCTGGAGGATAGTAAAATGGATTTTAATGATATGAGCGCATTAGCATTTGAAATCAAAAATCTACATGATAAAGCAGAAATTTATTCAAAGGACAATGAATATGTATATACAGACGTTTATAAAACGTGGATTAAACAATATAATCGTTTACTAGACAAATATAACGCTCTCACCACCCTTAGCCTTACACATATGTCGTACAGTATTCATGATTTATCGTCTACACAAAAAACTGTGCGAAACGCTACCGTTAAATTCTTTTTAACCAATTTGTCTAATTTAATAAGAAAAATCGAATCGGATATTGAAACTACTCGTTTAAAAATGGCAGAAGAAAAAATTGCACCACATCAAATGCGTAAATGTTTCAAAATAGGCATAGAAGGTTGCCCTTTAAATCCCGATTATCAAAGTAACAAAATATTTATTGCTATGCCTTTTTCTGATGACTACAAAGACAGCTATAATTATGGTATTGTTCCTGTCTTAGATGGATTAGGATACCAATATTATAAAGCAGATAATGAAATTACAAATAAAGATATTATGTGCAAAATTTGTCAACAAATACAGTCTTGTCAAATGGCTATCATCAATATATCTGGGCTTAATCCTAATGTCATGTTGGAACAAGGTCTTGCCTATGGCTTAGGCAAGCCTGTGATTATACTCAAAGATAAGGCAACTAAAGCAATTAGCGATTTAGGCAGTATAGAATATATTGAGTATAGTCATGCTGGAGATTTACAGCAAAAACTATACAAAACATTATCTTCAAAATAATTCGTTGTAATTCTAGGTATTAAAAAGGTATCACACCCCATGCTAAAAGCCGGAAAGTCCACTGCTTATGCGGTCTCCCGGCTCTCTGTTTACTATTCAAACTCCAGACCGACGGTAAGCGATATAAATCAATATTACTGAATTTAAGATACTTTTGGACACTTTAAGAGATTTTTGAAAAGAATGAAACAAAATTGAAAATGCAATGAGTACATTTGGCTATGCTAATGAACGCAACCGCATCCGGAGGTACTTCAATATCTTTTTCACCAAACTACTCAAAGAATGTGAGGACATTATATGTAATATCAATTAGAAATAAAACAGATCGTGGATTTCCCACGGTGCAGAATTTACGGTGCATCTCCATTCCAAAATTCCTATATGATGAAGCTATGGCCTATTACAATGCACTGTATAAGCCGGATCCGGAGGAGCGCCTTTTCTATTTTACAAAAAGTTATCTGCTCAGCGAAATAAAAAGAGTGGCAAAGCTGGCTGAACTGGAGCCGATCAGGGTCCATGATCTCCGACATTCACATGCCAGCCTGCTTATTGAAATGGGATTCAATATACTTATGGTATCGCAGCGCCTTGGACACGAGAAAGTTGAAACCACCTGGAGGATATATGCGCATCTGTACCCGGACAAGGAGAAGATGCTCGCTGCACAGTTGGATACCGTCAAAATCCACGGAATATCCGGGAACGTTTCTGTCGAAGAGCAGCTTCTTAATTTCCTTCAGCAGTTCCAAAACCACATTCAGGAGCAGCCGGCCCTCATCGATATCAGCGGTGAACAGATTTTCCGGTGGAATCCTGATACCCGTGAGAAAGCTCTGGTTACTCAGGAAGAATTTGAGTACGAGGTAGAACTGGACCAGAATATCGAAGGAGAGCTGGCCGTAGCAGAGATTTTCCAAGCTGGCTATCTGGAAATCTGCGGCGTGGTATATTGTCTCGCCAGCCGGGGGCTGCCGATGAAATATCTGTAGGCACTTGCTTTTTCTGAAATCCAGATGTATAATGAACATAGAAAGAGCACCCACTCCAAAGCGGATGCTCCCGAAGGTAGTTATTTACCTCTCAGTGAGAGGCGCCTACTCCGTTGGCAGACGGGGTAGGCATTATTTTTTTCGCTTATTTCTCTTGTCGAGAAAGGTAAGCAATGCAACGAGCAGGCCACCAAAGGAAATCAGCAAGCCGATTATCCCAAGGAAGATCATTATGATCTCATAAGCTGTCATACGCACCACCTCCCTTCCTATGTATTCCGGCGGACCGGTTTTCATTGGCTCGGGAGGCTACCACCCTGTCATGGGTACTCTTCCATGACAGGATTATAGCATTCTTTTCCACTTTCGACAATATAGGATTTGTCGGCCGGAAATATGCCTCTGAAACCGTTTTAATGTCACAGCAATGTCACGGAGCAGAAAAAAAGCCCGGAAACCCGCATAAAACACTGGGTTTCCAGACTTTTGCCACTTATTCAAACTCAATCGTCGCCGGCGGCTTCCCGGTGCAATCATACATCACACGATTAATATGCTTCACCTCATTGACAATTCTGCTGGTCGCCTTTCCAATCACTTCCCAGGGGATTTCTGCGCTCTCAGCCGTCATAAAGTCTGTAGTGGTCACCGCACGAAGCGCGATCGCATAGTCGTACGTTCTCTCATCGCCCATGACACCCACCGATCTCATATTTGTCAATGCCGCAAAATACTGATTTACCTTTTTATCCCAGCCGGCATTTGCAATCTCTTCTCTCCAGATAGCGTCCGCTTCCTGCACCATCTTTACCTTCTCGGTGGTTACTTCGCCAATAATACGGATACCGAGGCCCGGTCCCGGGAATGGCTGACGGAATACAAGATACTCTGGAATGCCAAGCTCAAGGCCTGCCCTGCGGACTTCGTCTTTGAACAGATCCCGCAGCGGTTCAATAATCTCTTTAAAATCTACATAATCAGGAAGGCCTCCCACATTGTGGTGGGATTTGATTACAGTAGACTCACCGCCGACACCGCTTTCCACCACATCTGGATAAATGGTCCCTTGTACCAGGAAATCCACCTTTCCGATCTTCTTTGCCTCTTCTTCAAACACACGGATAAACTCTTCACCAATGATCTTGCGCTTACGCTCAGGCTCCTCTACGCCTTTTAATTTATTGTAAAAACGTTCCTGGGCGTTAACACGGATAAAGTTCAGGTCATAAGGGCCTTCCGGGCCAAAGACAGCCTCTACCTCATCACCTTCATTTTTGCGCAGCAAACCGTGGTCTACAAATACACAAGTCAACTGCTCTCCTACAGCCTTTGCCAGCATGACTGCTGCAACAGAAGAATCCACGCCGCCGGACAGAGCACAGAGCACCTTGCCGTCCCCGACTTTTTCCCGGATTGCTTTGATGGACTGCTCCACAAAGGAATCCATTTTCCAGTCCCCGGCACAGCCGCAGACATTGAAAACAAAGTTAGAGAGCATTTTCTGGCCCTCCTGGGTATGAAGCACCTCTGGATGAAACTGAGTTGCATACAGCTTCTTTTCTGTATTTTCCATAGCAGCATAGGGACAATTATCTGTATGCGCGCTGGCCGCAAAGCCCGGAGCCAGCTCAGAAATATAATCGTTATGACTCATCCAGCAAATCGTTTTTTCAGATACATTCGCGAACAATTTAGACTTCTGATCCACAGTCACTTCAATCTTGCCGTACTCGCGTACCGGAGCCTTTTCTACCTTGCCGCCCAGAAGATGCATCATAAGCTGTGAACCATAGCATATACCTAAAATTGGCACACCCATTTCAAAAATCTCACTCGTATATGTAGGAGCTCCCGGCAGATAACAGCTATTGGGGCCGCCGGTAAAAATAATTCCCTTCGGCTGCATAGCCTTTATCTTTTCAAAATCTGTCTTATAAGAATAAATTTCGCAGTAAACATTGCATTCTCTGACGCGTCGTGCAATCAACTGATTGTACTGTCCACCAAAATCAAGGACAATGACTGTTTCTCTCTTCATTCTTCTCTCCATTCCGCGCCGCCGGCTCTGACGGCACAATTAATTGTACTTTGCTGCTCGGACACACTCATGCAGAATATTGTGCTGTGATATACACGGACAGATTCATCCAGCCTATTCAGCCTAAACGACGTAGCTTCCTGCGAGAGTGCAGCTCAAAGCATACATTGAGTGCCTAAAATTAAGGTGCATTTTTTACGATCCTATCCGGCAAAATAGCTCCAGTATGACGGCACCGCCATCCTAAAGCCATTCCGGCTCCATCTGGAACTATCCTGCCGGAACAGATCTGGATTTATTGGACGCTGTCTATTATAATGTAGCTTTTACAACTTGGCAACAATAATTTCTCTCAATCATTTAAAATAAACTTTATCTGACTCTCTCAAGCGGAAATTCTCTACTGCACAAGGCAGCAATCTCTTCCTTCTCAGGGCTGCAATTCCTCCGCTCCCTAATGCAGTAATCCCTCTGCTTCTCCGCGCGGCATTTCTCCACTTCCTAAGCCAATAACCCCTCTACTTCCTTACGGTTCATCAAACCAAATCCGCGGTTGATGCATTCCCCGTCCTTAAAAACAAGGAGTGCCGGAATGGAAACCACACGATACTGCATTGCCAGATCCGGCAGCGCGTCCACATTCACCTTGCCGATACAATAAGCTTCTGCTTCCTGGTCAAGCTCCTCCAAAAGCGGTGCGATCGCTTTGCAGGGTCCGCACCAGTCCGCATAAAAATCCACCAAAACAGGCTTCTTTGCCTGTAAAACATCCTTTTCAAACTGTTCCTGATTCTCAATATTTAACATAAGCTTCCGTCCTTTCCTGTTGTCATATCTGCCCTTAAACGGCTTGTCTTCTGTTTAGCGTCCCCTTATCCTTTCCCAAATATTCTCCCTTGTTACATTATACCTCAATTTCTGTATCTCTGTACAACATTTTTTGCCGTTATACGCTTGCACAATCTTCGCCTCCTATGCTACTATGAAAAAAGTCTATCAAAGGAGTTTAATAAAAATGAGCCAAACAATCTTATATCTGGAATGCAGCTCCGGCATCAGCGGGGACATGTCCGTTGCAGCTCTGCTTGATCTTGGAGCAGACCGTAAGGTATTGACAAGCGCGCTTGCAAGCCTCCCGCTGTCCGGGTATTCCATAGAAATAAAAGATGTTCTGAAATCCGGTATCCGTGCCTGTGATTTTCATGTTATTCTTGAAAAGGATAACCATGATCATGATATGCAGTATCTGCACGGCTCCTCATCCATACCCGGGGAGCATACGCACACAGAGCATACACACCCGGAACATCACCACGCGCACTCCCACCATGATGCCCGGAACCTCAATGATATTATTGAGATTATCCAGGCAGGTATCCTAACGGATTCCGCCCGTGAACTGGCGATTCGGATTTTCCATATTCTTGCAGAAGCAGAAGCCTTTGTACACGGTAAAAGCATCGAAGAAGTGCATTTCCATGAGGTTGGAGCCGTCGATTCCATCGTCGATATTGTGGCTTTTGCCGTGTGCCTCGATAATCTGCAGCCGGACCGCATTGTTGTTTCCGCTCTGACCGACGGCACCGGGCAAATACGGTGTCAGCATGGCCTAATTCCTGTGCCTGTTCCGGCAGTTACCGCCATTGCTTCGATTCACGGGCTGCCGCTGAAAATATCCGCTGTGGAGGGTGAGCTTGTTACCCCGACGGGCGCCGCCATTGCTGCCGCACTGATGTCTGATGAAAAGCTTCCGTCAGAATTTCGCATTCTGAAAACTGGCTTCGGCGCCGGAAAACGGGATTATGCGACCGCCGGTTTTCTCCGTGCAATGCTGCTGAGGCCTGTCAAGGAAGAAATGCATGACACAATCCTGACGCTGGAAACCAACATTGATGACTGCACCGGAGAAGCACTTTCGTTCACTATGAAACAGCTTCTGGAGGCCGGCGCATTAGACGCCTTTTTCGTCCCCATTTATATGAAAAAAAATCGCCCCGCACAGCTTCTGAAGGTCATCTGCAAGCCCGAAGACCGTCAAAAAATGGAAGCTATCATTTTCCGAAATACAACGACCATCGGTATCCGTATTCAGGAATTACAGCGCACCAAGCTGGAGCGCCGCATCCTGGCTGTTGAAACTCCCTGGGGAATGGCAGACGTCAAGTGCTGTGCCTACGGAGAGGATACGTACTATTATCCTGAAAACGACAGCGTATGCCAGCTTGCCCAGCTTGCAGGATATGGATTTTCTGAGATGTACAGTATGATCCAGGCTTACGTCCGGCAGCACGTCTCCGTGTAGTGTCTGATATAACATAAGGGATGCATCAAAACAGATTGAAGCATCCCTTACTATTGAATATATAAATACTGTTTTATTAATTTGTCATAAATTTCCTGAGCGAAACGAAGCTTCCGACTGCCAGGCATGCTCTCTGGCGTAATACAAAAAATTCATACTGCTTTTTACCATTATTTTCTGCCTGCTTTTACCATATTTCTTTTACTGCATTTCTTTTCTACATTTCCTACTAGCTTTTACTATATTTCCCCGTATCTCTTGCCTGCTCTTATTATATTTCCTTTCCGTATTTTCTGTCTGCTCTTACTGCATTTCTTTTCTGTATTTTCCATCTCCGCCTTATCATCGTTTCTGCCCGCTCATGCTTATTCCAGGATACATTTCCAAGCCTCCAACAGCCGCTCCAGAGAATACGCCGCATTCGCCGGGCTCGTTGAAGGCAACCCAATGATCTCTCTTTGACAACTCTTTTGCTGAAATTTTTCAAAAAGCTTCTTGGCCGTATTTCCGTTCGCGTAAATCTGACGGATGTCGGCCCCATTCAAAATCGGTTCCAGAGCCATCGGAACAACATTTTTGATACTGCTGTCGCTAGAGCCTATGATATCGCATTCCGAAATGACATCGGAAATCGCAATATGCTGTCCCAGCAAAAGCGACTTTTTCTCCTCAATGCTTTGCGGGACCGGCTGGTTCGTCAGCGCGGCGATCACCCTCCAAAACCGGTTTTGCGGATGTCCGTAATAAAACATCTGCTCTCTGGATTTCACCGAGGGCAGGCTGCCCAATATCAGAATTTTGCAGTCCTTATCATAAACCGGCGGAAATTCATGTTTTACTCTTTGATACTCCCCCATTAGAATCCCTCATTTCGACGTGTTTTCCGAAGCTCAGCCCGTTTTCGGCCCGCTTCCCACTCAATCTGCTGCGTTACACCTTCCACGATCAATCCCGGAACCTCCACCGGCCTCTGATTTTCATCTGTTCCCACCATAACAAAGTATGCGCGGTTGATCATTGTGCGCGTGCCGTCCAGTTCCTCGGCGTAGGTGTCAATGCGAACCTCCATAGACGACCTTCCCACATGGGTCAGACGTCCAATCAGAACGATCGTATCATTCACCTTTGCTCCAGACTTAAAGTACATATTGTCAACTGCCACTGTCACCACATTCATTTCTGCGTGACGTTTTGCCACGATCCCGGCAGTTTCGTCAATCCACGAAAGGAGCTGACCGCCAAACAGATACCCCGCAGCATTCAGACAGCGCGGCATCAGCAAATGCGACTGCTCCGCCATGGAATCTTCTACCCGTTTCATTTTTCTCTCCGCCATAATCTGCCTCCTCTGCAACATCATGGGCGGTGCCGATGAAAGCACCGCCCATCCGAACTGGCAATACAGCCTTATACATTGCCAGGCTACTGTTTATTATACTATTACCATGCAAAAAAACAAGAACAGATTGCCTTTTATGAATCATTTTCTGTTTCTGGCAGAACGTTTCCACGAATCAGTCGCTCACGGATATCCAGTGTTTTTTCTGTAACAAAACAGGGAAAATACCAGATTGCAACTCCGGCCTTTTCTGCTTCCCTCAAGGCTTCACCAAACCCGGGATCCACAGTCAGATTCGGAAGTACTTCTGTGACGCCCTCCATCGGAATAACGAAAGCAATGATACTGTGATATCCGTTATGCACTGCTTTTACCAGCTCTTTCACGTGACGCCGCGCCCTCTCGCTGGGAGCATCCGGGAAAAATCCTCTTCCGCCAAGCTCTAACGTACATCCCTTGACTTCCATCAGGTATTTCTTCCCATCCTGCTCCATATAAAAATCTATCCGCGATTCGCCGTACATATATTCCGGTTTGATATACGAATAATCCTGCTGCGCCAGCCACTCACCTACAACCTTATTGGGCGCCAGACTGTCAATATTGACCCATCCCAGCTTCTCCTTATATACACCGATCAGATCGTATTTTGTTTTCCGCTTCGGATTATCCGATACCGCCAGTATCACCTCAGCTCCCGGAAGTAATAATTCTTTGCAGCGTCCGGTATTTTTCACGTGGACTGTCTCAAGCCTTCCGCCGATCCAAACCTGCGCAATGAACCGATTTTGCCTAACCGCAAATTTTCCTTGAATTACATGCTCGTATTTCATTCTGCCGTTCCTCTGTCAATCTGATGCTGCCCCGCTCTCTTACAACTTTTCTGCCCTTTTGCAATCCTTCTTACCTTCTGCCATCTTTCGGCAGCCTTACGGGCCTTCTGCTCTTCCGCAAATGCTCTGTTCTTTTAAAGACCTTCTGACCTTGTACTGTTCCCTCGTTTTCTTACCATCTCATTTTCTTTAGCCTCATTATAATACTTTTCCTCCGCTTTTACAAAATATCAATATATTCTCCTGCCAGGGCCTTGTTCATGCTGCGCACAGCACAAAACTTCCCGCACATACTGCAGGTATCGCTGTGGTCATCCTCAGGCAGCCGGTCATCGCGGATCGCCTTTGCAGTCTTCGGATCCAACGCGCAGGCAAATTGTGCATCCCAGTCCAAAATCCGCCGTGCATCCGCCATTTTATCATCAATATCTCTTGCCCCCGGCACACCCTTCGCAATGTCCGCCGCATGAGCCGCTATCTTTGAGGCAATGATCCCCTGCTTCACATCCTCCACATTCGGAAGAGCCAAATGCTCTGCCGGCGTCACATAGCACAAAAAGGCCGCACCGCTCATCGCAGCCACCGCGCCGCCGATGGCCGCCGTAATATGATCGTATCCCGGAGCAATATCTGTCACCAGCGGGCCAAGTACATAGAAAGGTGCTCCCATACAAATGCTCTTCTGCACCTCCATATTTGCCGCCACCTGATTCAGCGGTACGTGTCCCGGACCTTCCACCATCACCTGTACATTGTGTTCCCAGGCGCGCTTTGTCAGCTCCCCGAGGCGAACCAGCTCTTCTATCTGGCACACATCCGTGGCATCCGCAAGGCAGCCCGGTCTGCAGGCATCTCCCAACGAAATCGTGACGTCATGCTCCTCACATATTTCCAGAATTTCATCATAATATTCATAAAAAGGATTCTCCTCTCCCGTCATGCTCATCCAGGCAAAAACGAGGCTTCCTCCCCGGCTGACAATATTCATTTTGCGCTTATGCTTTCGAATCTGTTCAATTGTTTTTCTCGTGATACCACAGTGCAGAGTCACAAAATCCACACCGTCCTCTGCATGAAGTCGCACCACATCAATAAAATCCTTCGCTGTCAGCTCGGCCAGATCCCGCTGATAATGAATAACGCTGTCGTATACCGGTACCGTTCCGATCATAACCGGGCATTCCGCGGTAAGCTTTTGCCTGAAGGGCTGCGTATTTCCATGACTGGATAAGTCCATGATCGCTTCCGCTCCCAGGTTCACCGCGCTCATGACCTTTTCCATTTCGACGTTATAATCCTTGCAGTCCCTGGACACTCCGAGATTCACATTGATTTTTGTACGGAGCATACTTCCGATTCCTTCCGGGTTCAGGCATTTATGATGCTTGTTGGCCGGAATAGCGGCCTTCCCCTCCGCCACAAGCTGCATAAGCTTCTCCACCGGCATATTCTCCTTCTTAGCAACCGTTTCAATCTGCGGGGTTACAACGCCTCTTCTTGCTGCATCCATTTGTGTTGTGTACTTTTCCATTTCCGCTTCCTCCATTCTTCAAACCTTGCAACTGTTTTCTGCCGCGGCAGTAGATGGTGTGCCCAATCTGCCGTCTGTAACGTACCAAGCCTAAAAAGAATATGCCGCTGAGCATCTGTTATCAGAAAATTTCCTGCAACAAAAAAGAAGATACCCGCAGGTATCTCCATCTTCTCATGGTGTTATTTCCCTACGTTGGCATTATCCAAATCAGGTTATGGGTCGAAACCAATCAGTTTCCTCTCAGCCGACTTCAGTCAGCTCCCCTTTTCATTACTTTATTATCATACATCAATCTTTTGTTTTTTTCAATAGCGCAACCCACTTTTCGTCTATTGTAATTGTTGTTATGATTGTAACCCGTTTTTCGTCTGCTGTAATTCCGGCGCTCGCTCCTCCTTACCTGCTTTTATCCGTTCTATATACTCTCCATATGAAGATATTTTTCTTTCGTGGCCTGGCCGCCGCGTATGTGCCGCTCCTGTTTATTGACATCGAGTACCGATCGGACCTGACCAGCCAGGGAGGGGTTGAGCTGCCCAAGGCGTTCCGTGACATCTTTATGTACCGTACTCTTACTCACCCCAAACCTCTTTGCCGTTTCACGCACCGTTGCATTGTTCTCTACAATATAAACAGCTATGTTCAATACCCGCTCTTCTATGTAATCTTTCAAGGATGTTCCCCCGAGAAAGCCGTTTTTACAATGTATGCGGAAAATCTAACGGGTATGAGTTGAACTGATTTTCCTTGCGACTTGCTTCGCCACACGATTTCTGTTTCTTACCTGAAATCATTCAATCTTTCTTTCATCCATTTTTTCTACCTGCAACGCATCTATGCTGACAGAAATCAAATCGTTGCTGTAGTCTTCTGCAAACGACTGCAGCATGGCCAGAATATCACTCTTCTCCATCTTTAATAATTCATCTAAGCTGGTTTTCTCCCAAAATGTCTGAATCGAGCTTAACATTCCGCTTATGCAGCGGTCACGTTCTCCCACCTTAATTCTGCTTTTATCTGGAATATGGTAAGAAAACCGATAATACATATTGCACCATGCAGAACCTCTGCCCGCTTCTTCCGACTTATCCAGAGTATATTCTCCAAAAACCGGATCCTCCTCCGGCTCGCCGGTGTATTCGCTCTGTACCGCTTTTGCATTTTCCATACCAGATGCATAAACAGTTAAGGCTACAAATAGCTGTTCTTCCTCTGATAAATTCACCTTCCGATCCTCCCAGGCCATGTCTGTATTGATACGTTCCATACGGTCATAATCCGCATTCGCCCATTCCAGCAGCCCGGCATTAAAATCGCTAAGCCTCATATTCTGATAATCCTCTGTTTTCAGCGACAGCAAAGACCGGTAATCCTCGTCCGTTCCATAATGTGATTCTCTATATTCCCATTCTTCCGCGGCGACGGCATCCTCCTCCGGTATATTCACCAATGGAGTATACGACCAGCCATCCACCGTAATCTTAAGGCCCTCCGCTGCATACTGTTTCTCAAGTATATTTTCCTGCTGTAAAATATACCTGGTCATTATTTCCGTTTCATCCTGCAATTCTTCCGCGGACCTTCCTTCCAGAATATTGCTCAGTCCCCGGCGCATGCCATCACACGCATCCATATATTCTCCAACTGTTAGCTTATCCGCGTCCAAAATAGTAAGCGTAAAGGTATATTCCAGGCTTGCCTGATCACAGGGATATGGATAATCGGTCACTGCACAGCCAGAAAATTCATGAGCTTGCCATTTCTCACCGGTCAGAGGGAGCAATGTATTATTTAAAAACCCTGAAATATCATTTACATCCCGCAGATTGTAAATAGTATCATCCTGCGAAAATCTCTCCAAAAGCTCATTGTACGCCCTGGTATCAGTGTCTTTCCAGACTCTTTCCTGATATTCTGAAACACTCATCCTTTCATATCCGTCATATTTCAGCGCCAGCAATTTCTGGTATTCTCCATCAGAAAATTCCGTATCAGGAATCTGCTCCGGCGCATCCGTATCGGAGGATGCCGAGGTGGCAAATACTGCCGTAATACTCACAATCATAGCTGATGCAGTCACAATCATTGCAAAAGAGGGTTTCCTGATCTTCATAATCGCCATTATCCTTTCCTCAATGGCCGTTTTGCTGAAGCTGCTTCCGAAGGGCGCCAGGCTCGTCTTCTTTTCCTCCATGCTGATCAGCAGCTTTGCATATGCAGCTCTTGTGTTTTCACCAAATCTGCGTATAACCGTTTCATCACAGGATAATTCTATATCTCTGTTAAATAGAATATACATTATCCATACAAGCGGATTAAACCAGTGAATACACGCTGCAAAGACCATCACCAGCTTTGCCGCTGTATCAAACCTTTGGATATGGACGTATTCATGCTCCAGAATATAACCTATCTGACGCCTGTTTTCCCAGTCAGATGTCTTGGGCATAAGTATGACCGGATGCAAAAAGCCATAGGTAAGAGGCGCTGTTATCTGGTCTGACTGCCGCACCAAAAGCTTCCGTTTCAGTCCATGCGTCATGTACCATTCCTTCAGCAGCTCATTCTCAAGCGGCAGCGACTGCCTGTATTTGCGGTATCCCCGAATATAAGAAACCATATAATAAGAAAAACACAGCACCGCACCTATCATCCAAATAACCGTCCAAACCGGAAACGAACCTGCCGCCTTTACCGGCTGATCCACTCCTGTAGAGTTGACTTCAACAGTTTGCTGTTCTGCCGGCAAAAACTCTGACATTTGCATCTGCCCTGTCTCGTCCATCACAGGGTAACCTTTCGGCATAAGCGTGTAAACGCTGACCGCCGATTCAAGTTCATACGGAAACAGCAGCCTGCATAATACAATCCCCCATAAAATTAAAAATGTTTTCTTCGGCATTCTGTGAATCAAAATTGCTCTAAGCACTACGATTGCTACTATCATAATGCCGCCTGTAAAGCTCATCTGCAGCAGGTTCACATCCATCACCTCACTCCAATTCACCAATAATCTGCTTCAGCCTTTCAATCTGATCAGAGGAAAGCTTTCTTCTGCCAATCAGCGCCGCAAACAGCTTATCCTCCGACCCATCATAAATTTTATCAATCAATTCGTTGGTTTCCGCTTCCTGTACCTGCTCCTTTTTTATCAGTGCATGACACATAAAATTGGGCTCCGAACGTTTAATGGCGCCTTTCTTGATACATTTTTTGATCACCGTATAAGTGGTATTCATGTTCCAGCCAATTTCATTCTTCAAAATATCCGAAATACGCTTCGCCGTCATATCCCCTTCCTGCCACAATACACTCATCACCTTGAGTTCCGAATCAAAAAGCTTCATATCCGCTTTTCCTCCTTAGTATTTATACTACTGCAATAGTTTGCATTTCTATACTATCACAGTAGTTTCCCCGTGTCAATACACTATTGCAGTAGTTTATGTGAGAAATACCAATGCTTCTACTGCTTACGCCGATCTCAGCTTAGAACAAAAGTGTGCTTCGCACACCCTCGCGCTTTCATTTTCTTTCAGGAAGCACACTTTTGCTGCATCGTTGCACAAAGTACTTTTTATGTTATATGGAAAGAATTTTCACGCTCTAGCGTGGCACGGTCTTTCCTATGACATAAAAAAGAACCGGCAGATATTTCCCAAAGAATACCTGCCGACCTCTGTTTTCCTTCATATCATATTCGTTTTTAATCAATACTTTTTATGCTCTGTCATTTCTCCTTATTCCATCGCTTTTCCATCCTTTAACTTTTCCCTCTGTTCAAATCCGCTGCCTCTAAATCCCTGAAAAATACTGCAACGATAGGCAGTGTAACGATGGCCGAACCCAGATACGCCAGCGACTGTGCCGCCTGAATTCCGGTAATTCCCCAAAAATGCGGCAGTATAAGGATCAGCGGAATAAAAATCAGACCGCTCTGCACTGCAGCGATCAGCAAAGCCCTGCCTTTTTTTCCGATACTCTGGAACAGCATACTCCCTACCGCTGATATTGGAAGGGTAAATAGAAGCCTGCACATCCACCGAAGCGCTCCTGTTCCCATTTCCAGAATACTTTCCTCATCGCGGAACAGACGGATAATTCCAGGGGCGTTGATATAGCAGGCCGCACAGAGAGCCCCCATAATGCTCATTCCCATTAACATCGTAAACCATGCCGCCTTTTTTACACGACCATACTTCCTGGCGCCGTAATTGAAAGCGCTGACCGGCTGAAACCCCTGGGCAATTCCCAAAGCAAAGCTGAACAACAGATTACTGCACCTTCCTACAATACTCATGGCTGCGATCGCCGCATCGCCGTAAACGGAGGCCTGCACATTGACGATCGTAGTAGAAATACTGTTTAATCCCTGCCTCGTCAGACTTGGAAGCCCGGTCAGAACAATATTTTTTATATCTGCGAAGTCTTTTGTAATATAGCGGGGATGAAGCTTCGTGACAGTCTTTCCCTTCAAAAAAGGATACAATAGAATTGCGGTACTGATATACTGGGAAACGGCAGTCGATAAACCGGCCCCGGCAGTTCCCATATGGCAGGTAAAAATCAGGATCGGATCCAGGAACATATTCAGGATGCCGCCCGCCGTCAGTCCCACCATGGCAAAAAAAGCCCTGCCCTCATAGCGCAGAATATTGTTCAGGACACATCCCACCGTCATCGCAGGACCAGAAATCAGAATAAACGCCCCATAAGTCTTTGCGTCCGCAAGAATCGTATCGGTACTTCCCAAAAGACGCATCAGAGATGTGGGAAATAATAAACCCAAAACTCCGATCAATACGCCGGTTGCCAGAGACAGAAACACGCTTGTCGACGCAAAAATCTTTGCATGCTCTACTTTTCTTGCCCCTAAAAGACGGCTGATATTGCTCCCCGCGCCATGTCCGAACATAAAGCCAAACGCCTGCAGGATAGCCATCAACGCAAATACAATTCCGGTGGCGCCGCTTGCGGCAACACTGATCTTACTTACATAAAAAGTATCCGCCATATTGTAAATATTTGTAATGAGCATGCTCACTGTGGTAGGCATCCCCAGCATCAAGACCAGTTTCCATACCGGCGTACAGGTCATTTTATTATATTGTCTGCTTTCCTCATCCTCCACACACATAACCTTCCTTCAATCATCCATTATATTTTCTGAGCTTCAAATCTGATACGGCATCTGTTCTGCCGCCGGATTTTCTGTCGTATTCTGTCATTCTATCACTTTCATACCGGGATAACAATACATGATTTTGGCAAGGTACAGGACATCTTTTATATGCAATACATCCAAAATTCTTTTCTGAAGATAAAGATGAGAATAATCCATCCACCGTAAATTACTGCACGGTCAGGTACTGAAACAAAGAACCCTGATTCAGCCACTTCCACGGCTTCACAGATCGGTCTTCGGGCAAAATGCCATGCATCTTCATTTTTCAGCATATACCCGATCGGCATCTGCGTAATTGCAGTAAATGTATTGATTGACAGATTCACAAACAAAGAGACAAGTCTGCTATTTTCTGACCTCCTTGTCTCTTCATTCGTTATTATGTTCCTTTCAGCACATCCCTGGATCACCCTATATCTCCACTTCAAATGGCAGTTGTGCAAGAATGTCCCGCTGCACGTCTATTCCCGGATAAGCTTCGATCAGCTTAAGCCCTTTCGGCGTCAGCCGGAAAACACAGCGTTCCGTCACATACAGTACCTTCTGTCCATTTGCGATTGCCCGCTTTGCGGAAAAGCTGATACTGCTTACCTTATCTACAAATTTTGAAATTGTTCCCTCCTGATGTATCGTCACGATTCCCTTTTTCTGGGAAACCTCCAGTCCCTTGGTATTGAAAGTCATACAGAAGACGACCGTCGGCGTCTTCGCCGTAATATTTGCAAAACCGCCGATCCCGGCAAAAGCCCCGGGGCCGCGGTGAGCGTTGACATTTCCCTGGCCGTCCACCTCCAGAGCGCCCATAAAGCAAATATCCAGCCCGCCGTTATCATAGAGGTCAAACTGGTTCGCCATATCATAAACAGACGCAGCGCCGATCATCGCTCCAAACGCTTCCCCGGAAACCGGAAAGCCGCCGATGCCTCCAGACTCTACCGTAAGCGTAACCAGATCCAGCATACCGTTTTTTCTCGCATGTCTGGACACCATTTCAGGAATACCGATGCCGATATTGACAATGTCATCCACCCGCAGCTCCATCGCCGCCCTTCTTCCAATGATATTGCCGACAACACTGTTTTTCTGCGGCTTCTGGGAAACCGTGTCAATCTTCTCGTTCCATACGCTCCATTCTTCATAGGGAATCTCAAAGCTTCCGGTCAGGGCCGTATATGCTTCATTGCGCTTTTCCGGCTCTGTTACCACCACCGCATCCACCAGGCATCCCGGAATAATTGCATTTCTGGGACGGGCAGGCGTATCGACAAGCCGGTCAACCTGCACGATCACCTTACCGTGATTTGCCTTCACCGCCTGGCAGATAGACAATGCATCCCCAGACATAAACATATCGTCAAAGGAAATATTTCCCTTCCGGTCCGCCGCGGTTCCCTTAATCAGCGCAACCGTGAGCTTCGGCAATTTATAGTAAAGGAACTCTTCTCCATCCACCTCCACATATTTGACCAGAGAATCGTCAATGGATATTCGGTTAATGCCTGGGCCTTCCTTTCTCGGATCCACAAAAATATCCAGTCCGACCTTGGAAAGAGCCCCCGGCAGTCCCCCAGCCTGAGCGCGGATCGCATGGGAAATACAGCCCAAAGGCAGATTGTACGCCTCAAAACGATCCTCCAGCACAAGCTTCTTCGTGCTCAGCATCGCTCCGAAATGTCCGCAGATCAACCGGTCCACCGCGCCTTCACGAATATATCCCTCCGCATTTCGTTCTTCATCCCAGACGCCAAAGCCGGCACTGGAAACGACCGTCAAATGCCTCGGGGACTGCATTCTCTGATATCTCTTGTAAAGAGCCTCATGCAGCTCCACCGGACTCTCAATACCTACAAATGAATTGACACAAATACAGTCTCCATCCCGAATCAGGCGAATCGCTTCGTCTGAACTCATAATTTCATACATGAATACTTCTCTCCTCATAAATAACATACTGGGGCACTCTACTCCTCGGCATACTCACTCTTTACAGAGTATTGTACTGAAGATCCAAAATGTCTCAGACATGAGATTTATTCTAACAGAATAATATTTCAAAGTCCAGAAACTTTGCATCTAAATAACAGAAACAAAAAGATACATTAAAAGGATTTTTATGCTAAAATACAAAAGACCAACCTGTAAAGCCTGAATCAAGAAGTTTTCCAAATCGGTTCTTTATTTTATTTATATATTTTTTTCTAACCATGGCTCTGTCCTTCTGATTTTTAATAATACGCTTTTATCGACATCCCATCATCATAATACTGCAAATCTACCCAATAATCGCGAATACAGTATTCTGTTCTCCAATCCTGAAGAGAATACAGCTTCATCGTTTGAAAGTCTACCAGACAAAACGGAATTGGTTTCTTTTTTTCAT
This sequence comes from Lachnospiraceae bacterium, assembly GCA_030524705.1. Taxonomy (GTDB): domain Bacteria; phylum Bacillota; class Clostridia; order Lachnospirales; family Lachnospiraceae; genus Choladousia. The sequence goes on from JAUNGD010000003.1 coordinate 23,502, forward strand.
AGCGCCGTTTACTTATCGTCAACGAATCCGCAACCTTTGTCAAACAGATCGGACAAAGATTTTCTTCAATCAGTGCCTTATCAAGGGTGAGGCTGTCATTCCATGTAACCCGCAGGGCAGTCCTGTGCCCCGAAGATACCCGGTCAGCAAATATGTTTATCTGTCCCGTATTCACTTGACTTATGGATGTAACGGCAGCCAAATGGCCAGGCTGGCTTCCATTACCAGTGCATGATAAAAAGTCTATCATATACCAGTCATTCAGTGAAATCAATCCTATTGTATCAAACTGCCGGTAATATCCGATCATGCTCTCGGTATCATCACCACAAAGAAAACACAGGTCTTTGTCCGACAGTTTCGAATGAAACTCCTGATATTCAATAAGTTCACATTCCAGATCCATCAGATATCTTTTGATTTCTTTTGTAAATACCATGCAGAGTAGCATCACGGGCAGAATACATGATATACTTTTCCATACCCTTACTGATTTTATTTTATTGCATACTCCCTCCTCTGACGATGCCTTCTCTTTTCGAATTTTCCTCCTGAACCTCATCCCCATCGCTCCTTTGACATCTGAAAATAAATTCTATGTACTTAAAACAAGTTCATTTTAAACACTTCTTCAGAAATGTACTTAAAATGTACTTATGAACTCATTATATACTTGTTTTAGTCTGAAAGGAATAACTATGGAAAAAGATAAACATTTAGGTCTGCGAATTGACTCAGAAACTCACCGAAAACTGAAAAGTCTTGCCGAATTTGATGGGCGCTCTATTAACGGAGAAGTATTATATTTAATACGTCAGGCCATCATCAGACACGAGCAGAGATATGGCACTTTAAAATAACAGCCAAAACCTTTACATCCTGCAACTGAAGTTTTTCCCTGTCCAATATTTATTTGTGGCGTTACATCCAGATATAAATATTCACTTTTCCACGTGTATAAGAAGTCTGACAAGACATCTTAGAACTTATATTTCTATTCTACATTTCATACACTATAGTTGTCAAATACTTGATTATATTTTGATAATTTATATGGAGAGGTAAAATAGGATGTATAATCAGGATTATGGATATATTCGCATTAAATTGGCTGAACTGATAGCAGAACGAGGCATCAGTAAAAACAAGCTGTCCCATCGTGCTGAAATGCAACGCTCCCAAATTAATCAATACTGCAATAATCAGGTCACACGTTTAGATACTGCTGTTCTGGCCCGTATCTGTTCTACATTGGATTGCCGGATTGAGGACTTACTGGAATTCATTCCTTCTGAATCAGAAGAAACATGATCATAAAAGCAGGTGTGTGCTCCATACTTGCTTTTATTTTGCGCAAATACCTCCTCTATAGTATTAGACACTATTCTCATTCTCTGTTCCTCCTCTGTATGTTTATTTTTGATGCTTAACTTTGCTTCACTCTGATGTATCGTATTTGCGATAAACGTTTTTACGTTTTTCTTATTCGTATATACGAATATTATCACATTAAAAGCGGCATGTCAAGAACAAAATAAATTTAATCCGGACATGCCGACTCCCTAATCTAATTTATTTTTCAGTGCATCCATATAGCCTAACAGCTTTGCTTTGTCATTTGTCTGCAGTGAATGGTAAGACTCCAGCAATGCGTATTCCTCGGAATCTTTCCCTATAACAACATAATCTTTTTGCTGTGTACCCTTACACTCCGTATCCCCCAGCAGTTCATATACTGATACATCCAATACGCTGCATATGACCATAATTTTATCTGCCGCTGGATTTGTCTTCTTTCTCTTCCAGTCGCTGATCGTACTCTGTGCAATTCCGGTTTTCTCGGAAAAAGTTTTCTGCGACATCCCCTTTTCATTTAAAATACAAAAAATACGCTCACTGATGATCACTGCTGCTACGACCTTTCTCTCACAATTTTATCATACGTAATATCCTCCGGCCTGTTTTCGCCGACGCTCCTATTATAATCGTTCCCCCTACCGAAGTAAAGATTTTTCCTGTCCTGCTTCCGCGCGGCGCTAGTCTTCTCTTCTGCCTCCGTGCGATACTGTTCTCCCAGCCCATTTCCGCACGGCGCGGTTCCTATTGTATACGTTCAAGGATTTCCGTGATCTTTTCTGCCAGACCCTCCGCCAGCTCGCTGTGCCCCTGTGCCGTCAGATGCATGTAGTCGATGGTATTTGGCCCTGCCTTCACCACCTCATTTGCATCCAGATAGTGGCAGCCCATCAGCTCCGCGATCTTCCGGTATTCTTCAGAAAGGCCCTCCGATTTTTCCGCACAGCCCCGTCCCATGGTGGCCCCGACCTCTGTGTCTGCATACTGCCGTCCGATATTCTGCGGAGTCACCACCAGGATATTCGGTTTTCCGTCTCTCCAGCAGTCAGTCGCGGCATACGCCTTTGCGATCAGCCGTTTTAGCCCCAGAGCGATACAGGCCGCAGACGCCCCGAAACGTTCCTTCGTATCGTTTGTTCCCAGCATGATTACCAGAAGATCCACCGGCTCATGACTCATCAGACAGGGGTAAATATAATCCAGCCCGGACAATCCTTCAAATAAGGGATCGCTAAAGCAGGTGGTTCTGCCGCTGAGCCCCTCCTCCAGGATCAGATAGCCCTGCCCCAGGTGTTTCTGCAATAAATGTGTCCACCGCTGCGTTTCTTCAAACCGTCCATTATTTTCCGCACAATAGCCGTGCGTATTTGAATCTCCAAAGCATACAATATGTTTCATCACGCTCTCCTCCAATGATATCTTTCAGTGTCCGTCCAGCCGGAATGCAATGTGGGCACGTATCATCCGTGCCCACAACCAAAACAGCCTCATTTACATGTCTTTCGTATCTTCGATTGCTTTCTTGATGTCTCTGTACAGCTCTGTCAGCTTCGGATCCTCCGTAGATACCGGAAGGAACGGAAGCCTCGGATCTCCCATCGGGCATCCGTCCAGTGTGATGATTCCCTTCACCGCACCATGCATGGAAGCAAAGGAGCAAAGCCGGTAAATCAGCGGGGTCACGATGTTCTGAACCTGCGCCGCCTTTTCCCACTCGCCGCGGTTGATCAGCTCATCCATCTTCAGATACAGCTCCGGCATTGCTCCGTAGGTGCCGCCGATACCCGCATCCGCACCCAGGATGCGTCCTGCCACAAACTGCTCGTCCGGGCCGTTGAATACAATAAAGTCCTTTCCTCCGGCCTGCTTGAACCGCAGAATATCCTGTGCAGGATCAGAGGAGCACTTCACACCCGCCACCCGCTCATTTTCCAGCATGCGGTTGAAGAGGTTCATGGAAAGATTAAAACCGGTAAGCTGCGGAATATTGTAAATGAAAAATGGAACATCCGCCGCCTTTGTGATCTCTGTCCAATGTCTGTATACGCTTTCCTCGCTTGGACGATAGTACACACAGGGAACGGCTGAGGTCGCTGCCGCCCCGATTTTTTCTGCGTGTTCGGCAAGAATACAGGAATGTCTCGTATCGGCGCAGCCAACGTGTACGATGATGTTCATATCATCTCCCACCTCATTTACGACGGTCTCGGCCACCAGCTTACGTTCCTCCGTATCCAGCAAAAAGCCCTCTCCCGTACTTCCGCAGACGTACATCTGCTTAACGCCCTTATCTCTGAAATATCTGGAAACATTCTTCACTGCCTGAACATCTACGCTGCCATCCGCTTGAAATGGTGTATTCAAAGCAACCGTTATGTTTCTGAATTTATTGATATCATACTTTGACATAGTATCTGCCTCCCTTTCCTAACGATTTTCCACTGCCTGTATAAACCTGGTTGCAATCTCAAGGGGTCTCGTTATGGCTCCGCCAACCACTACGGCAAAAGCCCCTGCATTCAGCATCTCCACTGCCTGCTCCGGTGAATGGACTCTTCCCTCTCCGATGACCGGAACGTCAATATCCGCCGATAATCTTCTTACCAGCTCATAATCCGGTCCCGGAAGCTTCGGTGAATCGCTGGTATAACCGCTCATGGTCGTACCTACGAGATCCATCCCCAGCTTCCATGCGTTGATGCCCTCCTCGTACGTAGAGATATCCGCCATAAGAATCGCATCTGGATACTTTGTGCGCACCTCAGTAATATACTCGCTGATGCTCTTTCCGTCCCCGCGCTTCTGATTCGTACAGTCAAAAGCAATAATGTCAGAGCCAGCCGCCACCAGATCATCCACTTCCTTCATGGTGGGGGTGATATAGCTCTCAAAACCCTCATACTGAATTTTTACGAGACCGATGACCGGAAGTCCCGTCTCTTCCTTAATCGCCACAACGTCCCGGATACTGCTGGTACGGATCGCCGGAGTGCCGGCCCGCTTCGCAGCCCTCGCCATTAAATACATAATAGACTTTTCCTCCACATACAGCGGCTCTCCCGGAACCGCCTGGCAGGACACAATGACTTTTCCCTTTATTTTATCAAAAATCTCCTGTTTTGTCATGACATTGCCCTTTCTTTGATTCATACACTGTAACCATACACTTTTTTTGATACCAGTTCAAGCGGCATATGCACTGCTTAGCCCTTTACCGCGCCCATCGTAATTCCCTTTGTAAAGTACTTCTGGAAAATCAGGAATATGATGATAATCGGAATTGCTGCCAGGGCCGCGCCTGCCATGATGAGGCCGAAGTCCGTGGAGTTCTCCGCCTGCATCTTCGCAATACCAAGAGGCATCGTTGCCGTCTCCGTGCTGGTCAGCATAATCAACTGCATAAAGTACTCATTCCAGGAACTGATAAAGGTAAAAATTGCCAGAGCGCCGATACCCGGCTTGATCATCGGAAGCGCCACATTGGAGAAGGTCTTCCACTCGCTGGCGCCGTCGATCCTGGCGGCCTCCATCATCTCCGAAGGAATGCCCTCCGCAAATTGCTTGATCAGGAAGACGCCGAAGGGCCAGCCGACAATCGGCAGAATAACCGCCCAGATCGTATTGTACAGTTTCAGCGCGGACATCTCCCGCAGCAAAGGAATCAGAATCACCTGCTTCGGCAGAGCCATCGCACATACGATCAGCGAAAATACAAGAGTCCGCCCGAAGAAACGCTTCTTGGCCAGAGCGTATCCTGCCATCGCTGCGGTTGCACACGTAAGCAGCATCGCCATAACTGCCATGAAGATCGTATTCAGCAGCCAGCGGATCGCCGCCGGAACCACCGGCCCCGCAAACGTGACATCTGTAAACGGGATATGCACGGACCAGATTGGCGCTACCTGCTTGCTGAACAGCTTCTGATAATTGTCCAGCACCCACTCAGAGGGCCACCACTGCGGCGACGTGGCATTGATTTCCTTCGCTGTCTTGAAGGAACCGGTAACAATCCAGTAGAGCGGAAATGCAAACGCAATCGCCAGGATGACAATAACCGCTACGGAAAATATCTTATAGCATTTGCTTTTTGTTGATGATGTTTTCATATTCCCGGCCCCCTTTCTTAATCTGTCTTCGCCATCTTAAACTGTACGGCGGAGAGAACAGCAATGATCACTGCCAGAATTACGCCCATAGCGTTTCCGTAACCGTACCGGTACAGCTTAAATGCATTGTAGTAAATATAATACATGATCGTATCCGTACTGTGGTTCGGGCCGCCGCTGGTAAGAAGCTGGATCAGCGCGAAGCACTGGAAGCTGTTGATCGTAGTGATAACCAGAACGTACAGTGTCGTCGGCATGATCTGCGGCCACTTGATCTTCCAAAAGCACTGGATCTTATTTGCTCCGTCCACCTCGGCAGCCTCCACCAGAGACTGATCCACATTGTTCAGAGCGGATACGTAAAGAACGATGGGCTGCCCGACGGATGTCGTCAGCAAAATAAGTATGATACAGCCCAGCGCGTATTTCTCATCGCCCAGCCAGTTAATATTTTTATCCAGAAGGCCAATGCCTTTTCCAACATAATTGAAAATACCGTAATAATTGTTAAACATCCATTTCCATACGACTGCAACCGCCACGGAGCCCGTTACCACCGGAAGATAGAAAATACACCGGAATGCGGAGCACAGAGGGCCCTTTAAGTCGTAGATCACGGAGCTGACCCACAGAGAAAAAATGCAGGTAACCGGCACGGAAACCACCACTATGATGATTGTGTTTTTTAACGCGCCCAGAAAATATCCATCCTGAAACAGTTCGATGTAATTACCAAAGCCAATGAAAATATCCTCACGGTTCATGGTAGAATCAAAAAAGCTGGTAATCACACACTGTATCATGGGATAAATAACAAACCCTACAAAGAATATCAGGCTGGGAAGCAAAAATGCGTAACCGGCTATCGTCTCTCTGCGGGCCAGCGCTCTGCTTGCACTGGTTTTTTTCGTCATAAGACATCCCCCTCCTCTTTTATCAGATTCTCCTTCTTTGCGAAAAAATACCCTCCCCGCGCGGTACGCAGGAAGGGTGCACGAGTCCGAAAAACTATATTCGACTGATGTTTTCTATAGAATATTTACTGTGCTGCCGCTGCATTTGCCGTTGCTGAGAACTCTGCAACCGCTGTTGCAACATCTGCACCGGAACCGATCTGCTGAAGCATATTCCACCATGCGGTACGAGCCTCAGCCCATCCGCTTACTACCTGGTAGTAGTCGCCCATGTACTGAACGAATGTAGCGTACTCAGTCATCAGATCATCGCCTTCGTAGATATTTACGCCAAGATCCTTTACGGGCCAGTAGCTGGAAGCCTTTACGCTCTCAACAACCTGAGTCTCGTCGTTTGCCATAAAGTCGATGAAGGTCTTAGCTGCTGCGATCTTAGCCTCGTCGCCGTTATCAAAGATACCGAAGCCCCAGATACCGCCGCAAAGCTGCGGGTCGCCGCTCTCTGTCGGGAAGGACATCGGAAGAACGTCGAAGGAAATGGTATCAAGGTTGTTCTTTTCCTGAGATACGTTCCAGCAAAACGCCATTGCCAGCGTGCCGTTGCAGAACAGATTGATCTCGTCGCCGCCTGCGATGGATGCGTCAAAGTTGATACCATCCATACTTGTCAGAAGCTCCAGAGCCTTGATGTTCTCATCGCTTTCCACCGTGTACTCTGTATGCTCGGCATTCGTAAAGGTGCCGCCGTACAGGTTGTTGATCAGAGCACGCGTACCCTGGTCGCCGCCCTGGCCGCTGCAGTATACTGCGCCGACATTTTCCTGACCGCTCTCATATACGGCCTTCACTGCATTGACAAATCCCTCTGTCGTCCAGGTACGTGTCTCTTCATCCAGATACTGAAGCGCATCGGCTGCCTCAAATACGTCTCTGTTGATCGCCATCGTATGCGCTGTCATGCAAAGCGGATACTCATAAAATACACCATCGTTGCTCTGGCAGGCAGCTTCTACGGAATCATAGATCGCTTCCTTTGCCTCGTCTGTCCACAGGTCGGCAAGGTCAACCATCAGGCCCTTTGCTCCCCAGTTCGCCACGAGACGCTCCGGTCCTTCCATAACAAGATCAGGAGCCTGTCCGCCCTCAATCGCGGTGTTGATCGTGTCGTCGCCATTTGTATAATCCAGATATTCAACAGTCACGTGAATGTCCGGGTATGCTTCGTTGAAGCTTGCAATCAGACCATCTACGGTAGCTGCATCGCCCCAGCTTCCGATCGGATACGTCCAGAGTGTAATGTCTGCTGCTTCGCCTTCTGCGAAAGCCGTTGTTGCCGGTAATACCATGCTGGCTGCAAGTGCCAGAGCTGTCAGTTTACGATAGTTCATAAAATAGCCCTCCTTTTCGTCGAACATGAATAAATTTTGTTGTTCTAATTGTACCTTTCGTTGGTCACTTTGTCAATAACTTTTTTCAAATTTTTTTCATCTTTTCCAATTTATGAAAATAATTTCCATTTTTTTATTGAAAGTGAAAGTTTCTTATGCTATAGTCAGATTTAACATACGATACTTTATCCAAGCTGACAGGGAGGGAAAAATCATGAGAACCATGGTACTGGATATCGGCGGTACGGCAATCAAATCCGCCGTATTTGAAAACGGAAGCTTATTGAATATCAGAGAAACTCCTACGGAAGCCAGATTGGGCGGGGCGCATGTAACGCAGCGTGCCATTTCCATTATTTCAGATTATCAGAAAGTATTTTCATTCGGCCGAATCGGCATCAGCACCGCCGGACAGGTCAATCCCGAAACAGGGACGATTATATATGCAAACCAGAACATTCCGGGATATACCGGGACAGAACTGAAAGCTATTATGGAAAATACCTTTCAGATCAGCACCTCCGTAGAAAATGATGTAAACGCTGCCGCCCTGGGGGAAGCCGCCTTCGGCGCCGGACAGGGAGAAGATGATTTTGCCTGCCTGACCTACGGAACCGGCGTGGGCGGAGCCATGGTCCTACGGGGGGAGCTGTATCATGGAAGCAGCTTTTCTGCCGGAGAGTTCGGCGCGATCATGACTCATCCAGAGGAACACCGCCCCGAACAGGATCCTTTTTCCGGGTGCTATGAAAAATACGCCTCCACCACCGCCCTCGTCCGCCGGGCATCCCGGCTGGATCCGGCACTGACAAACGGACGCATCATATTTGAACGAATGGAAGATCCTATGGTCAAAACAGTCATCGACGGCTGGATCATGGAAATTGTCTACGGTCTGGCCACCATCACTCATATGATGAATCCCTCCTGTCTCGTTCTGGGGGGCGGCATCATGGAGCAGCCTTACGTGCTGGAGCAGATACAGGACAGGCTGTACCGCAGCATTATGCCAAGCTTCCGCCGCGTAAGGGTGAAAAAAGCAAGCCTCGGCAATCAGGCCGGGATGCTGGGAGCGGCGACCCTTGCCGACCGGCGGAAATAATACAGTATGTTATTTGACAACACCGTGCAGAGGAGGGATAACTATTGACAGGAAACATTATGGAAGCTATTACTGAAAACTATCAATCTTTTACCCGATCAGGCAAAAAACTGGCTGATTACATTTTCAATCATGCCTCAGATACACAGTATCTTTCCATTTCCGTTTTAGCAGAGCAAAGCGGAGTTTCGGAAGCCACGATCACGCGCTTCTGCCATGGGCTCGGCCTGTCAGGCTACAATGATTTCAAGCTTGCCCTTGCCAAAACAGACCGGGTGACAGACCTGGGAGAACCGCTGAATTCTCCTCAGACCATCACCTCAGAGGACAGTCTGGACAGTATCATTCAAAAGGTCCACGCATCGAATATTGTTGCATTAAATGAAACGCTGGAAATGATTGATGAAAAAAAATTAAGCGACGCCATCAGCCTGCTGACTGCCGCCGAACGCGTCTATTGCTTCGGCCACGGCGGAAGTATGGTCATGGCCATGGAAGCATGGGCGCGCTTTTCCACCGCTTCCTCCAAATTTATCCATATTTCCGATTCTCATATGCAGGCCATCGCCACCGCCCTTACGACCTCAAAGGACGTCCTCCTGTTTTTCTCCTATTCCGGCTCCACCAGGGATATGGAGGATATCATGTACATCGCCAGGGAGCGGCATGTTCCTATTATCCTGATCACCCATTTTCCAAAGTCCCGGGCGGCAGAATTTGCCGACGTCGTACTGTTGATCGGCTACAACGAAAGTCCGCTTCAGTCCGGCTCCATCGCGGCAAAAATGGGCCAGCTATTTCTGATCGAATGTCTGTACTACGGATTCTGCCAGAAAAATCCCGAGCAGATTCTCAAAGCCCGGGAGTCCACGGCAGAAGCCGTCACGAAAAAGCTGCTGTAATACGAATGCAGCATAAAAAGCGGCAGGTTCCGGCCTGATTGTCTGCCGGAAGCCGCCGCTTTTCTGCCATTGATTCGCATACGCCTCAGCTTTGCCTATTACTGCATCCTTGGTTTTCCATTTTCATCAAACCTGCTCTTCAATGCCTTTTCCGTAAAATAAATCGGTATGAGCATCACAATACATTGCAGGCAGCAGAGCACATTGCCCCAGGCTCCCACCGTATCTTTGCTTTTCCCCAGCACCGCCAGCATAGCCGCGGCGGTGAGCGGAAGCAGTACGAGCCCCCACCTGTACCAGAGCTTTCCGAAATACCTGTGTGCAAAATCCCAGCTTTCTTTACTTTTGCTGGAGCGTGATGTCCGATATCCGTAAATACTGTTGATTTCCTTCGGAGGTCTTCTCACAAAAATCCATCCAAACAGTATCATCATGACGGGAATCAGTAATTCCATACACAGCATAAAAATCCAAAATCCCATTATCCATCCCTCTCTACCGAATCTGAATCGCAGGATTGATCCGCCGCAATTCGTGAAACAGCTTCTCTTTATCGCATACAGAGCACATAAGCTCCTGCCGCCTTCCCTTAATGACAATACGGTCCAGGGAGGCCGCGCTGCTGGCAATAGGATCGTGAGTCGTATATACCTCTGTGATCTCTTTTATCTCAATAGAGTCCTTCCCAAGCCCAAAACAGACTGTCAGCTTATCATCCTTTATCTCCACGTAATTTCTCAGCACAATCGGCCAAAATATAATATTGCATACGAGAAAACCGATGATCAACGCTGCCAGATTATCTCTGGAGAAAATCAATTCATATATCATTATTGCATTGGCGCCAAATAGAATCAGCCAAAACCAGACCGCCACTTTTCCCTTCAATCGCATAGGAATCTCCTCCCTTTTCATTCCAGCGTTTCTGTTTTCCCACTTGTCCCCGCCGTTTGAAAACCGAAAGCCTGATCACTTCATATACAGTCCCGCCAGCCTCATATCCTCATCAAAGGAAATCGTATATGTGATATTGGTTTTCTCGTAGGCCGCCGTCAGCTCCACGACCGCAAAGGTTCTTCCCTGCTGCTCCACCTCTGCCATATAAAAATTCCCGAACTGCCGGAATTCTCCGCGGTCCTTGGCCACCTGGTCTCTGGCGCGATCCATACTCTCTGCATTCAAAAACGGAATCATTTCTGCGGCGGCACTTTTCTGCAATGTCTCATAGTCGTCTGCATCCAGGGAGAGAACGACCTGCTTTGCACGCCCCTCCACCTCCTCTGTGCGGAAGCTGCCGCTGTCCGCAAGCTCCTTTGCTTTTGGAAAAAACCAATATGCAGTCAGAGCCAGAAGAAGGATAACATCAATGACTATAAAGCATAGCTTCATCCGTTTTTTTCTGGCATAACGCTTTCGTTCGGTCTCGGGCATATTCTGGTTAAACTCCCCGGCGATCTCTGACGGATCTCCCATCCGTCTCACAATGTCCTCCAGAGCTTCGCCGCTCTCCAGCTCCGCCCTGACATCTGCCAGAAGCTGGCGCCGGATCTCTTCTTTTCTTTTTCCAGAGCATTTTAACCGTTTCACGATCTGTCTTACATATTTCTCAGCAGTCATACGCTTCCTCCTCCACAATCCTCTCGATTCCCTCTGAAATCTGGTTCCACATACGGATCATCTCGGCCAAAGTATCCTTCCCCTTTTCCGTTATCGCATAATATTTCCGCGGAAGCTGCTTCCCCTCCGGCTCGCTCCATCTGCTCTCCACCAGCTTTTCATCCTCCAGGCGATATAAGACCGGATAAAGCGTGCCCTCCTTCAGGACAAATACGCCCCCGCTTTTTTCTTTCATCTCACTGATCAGCTGATACCCGTATTTTGGCTGCTGCAAAAGCAGCTTCAGCATCAGCATATCCAGAACGCCCTTCTTCATCTGACGCTCGTATTTTTCATTCATCGTCTCTCCCCATATACTTTGTATTACTAAATATATAATATAACAATATATTTAAAAAGTCAATTCCTCCAGGGCAAAAAAAGACAGGGATTTGCGAGTTCTTCACAAATCCCTGTCTTGTTGGAAATTACTCTCTTTATTTCTCGTCATCCCGAAGCTTGCCAAGGGCTCCGCCCGGATGCCACTTGACGTACTGCTGCGGTGTTACATCCTTGTCCGCCTGAAGCGCTACGCTCAATGCCTGAAGCACCAGAGTCTCCGCCAAAATTGACATTCTCGGCGCACGTCCCAGAGGTCCGCCCTCCTTCGGTACTCCCGCAAACAAATGCACTGCGCTTTCCTTCGCCAGCCAGGAATCCCGGTTGCCGCTGACGCCGATGATCTTGCACCCATTGTTCTTTACCGCCAGTACGGTGGAGCGCATCTCCGCCGTCTCGCCGCTGTTTGAGATAAAAATAACCACATCCCCCGGCACAAGCTGTCCGCAGGAACCGTGTACCGCTTCCGTGCCGTGCAGGAAGTAAGTCGGATTGCCCGTTGAGGACATCAGTGAAGCGATATAGCCGGAAATATGCCCCGGCTTGCCAATACCGGAAATATGCACGCGGCCTCCGGCCTTCTGAGCCTCTAAAATGAGATCCGCCGCCGCTTCGATCTCAGCATAATCCATATTGTCAATAAAATCACTCAGATCATTTTTCACTGTATCCAGGAAAAATGAGTAGGATTCTTTACATTTTGCATCCATGATAGGAACCTCCCTGAAAATAGAATAAATCTGTCTTATTATTTCAGCATTGATGTATCCGGAACAAGCCCGGTTCTCTCCTGCAGGAATTTCTCAACCCTGTCAAGTGTCGGCAAAGAGGGCATCGCTCCCATACCAGAAACAGTAAGCGCCGCCGTATGATTTGCAAACTTCAGTGTCTCGTCATATCCCCAGCCGCAGCTCAGTCCTACAGAAAGTGCGCCCACGAAGGAATCTCCTGCCGCTGTCGGGTCAACCGCCATGATATTTTCTGCACACGGGCTGTAGAAAATGCCGTCCTTCTCGGTATCAAGGATCGCCCCTGCTTCTCCTAACGTAATCAAGACATTCTTTACGCCCTTTGCCTTCAGAGCAGCCGTTGCAGCCTTCGCCTCGTCCATATTGACGCCCTTGCCCTCATGGGAAATCCTGATTCCCACCATATCATAAGCCTCATGCTCATTCGGGGAAATGTAGGTCAGATGAGACAGAAGCTCATCGGAAAGCGGAGCGCTGGGCGCGGAATTCAGCATAACCGGAACGCCCTTCTCATATGCGTAAGCAGCTACCAGCTCATTAATCTCCATCGGGATCTCCAGCTGAAGCACAACAAGATCATACTCTGCGATCTTATCCTTCAGAAATGCAATGTCCTCCGGCGTAATGCTCATATTGGAACCGGACAGTACGATGATACGGTTCACCGTCTGTTTGCCCGGAGCTTCTTCCAGGATAATAACGCTGCAGCCTGACGGAAGCTTGTCATCGTACAGAACATGCTCCGTATTGATGCCTGCCTCTTTACAGGTCTTCACCATCTCTTCTCCGTTGCTGTCGTGTCCGAGTTTTCCTATCATTGTAACATCCGCACCAAGACGTGCCATCTGTACGGCCTGATTTGCGCCCTTTCCGCCCGGTGCTTTTGAAAATGTACCCCCCAGTACTGTCTGTCCTTCCCGTGGGAAAATCTCTGTAGTGGCGATCTGATCCATTACAAAGCTGCCTACCACAAGAATCTTAGGTTTTGCCATTGTTGTTACTCCTTTCGTCTGTCTGTAATATTTTTAGAATATCAAAAATAATCAGAAAATGCAAGACCGGCACTCTTCTTTTACCATAAAATTACCAAAATCTCATTTTCTGCATGGTTCCTGTATAAACTATTTACAATTTAGGACTGTTCGAATCCGTTTTCATCGTGTATAATATCCGCGAGTTGTATTCGGCAGCATTATATCAGCTTCTTTCCGGCTGCCGACGCGATATTCATGCAACCTGCAGAACAAAAAAGCAAAGGAGTTACTTATGATTAATTATTTCATTGTATTTTTTATTTCCATGGTGCCGCTGATCGAGCTCAGAGCCGCGATCCCCTATGCCATAGCCCTGGGGCTTCCGGTGGTTCCCTCCTATATCATTGCCATTATCGGCAATATGCTTCCGGTTCCCATCATTTATCTTTTCGCCCGTAAGGTGCTGATCTGGGGAAAGGACAAGCCGGTTATCGGGAAATTTTTTACCTTCTGCCTTGAAAAGGGTGAAAAAGGCGGAAAAAAACTGCAGGCAACCGCAGGCAGGGGCCTTTTCGTTGCCTTAATGCTGTTTGTCGGTATCCCGCTTCCTGGTACGGGAGCCTGGACCGGCACACTGGCCGCCAGCCTGCTGGATATGGATTTCAAATCCAGTATTATCGCGGTCATGCTTGGCGTCATTCTGGCCGGACTGATTATGGGAGCTGCCAGCGCCGGATTATTCGGTGCTCTCGGTGCAATCTTCGGCTGATACAGCCCGGATGAAACGTTTTTAGATTGCTATTGCACATAAAAAGGAAACAGATATGCAGAAGAATAACATTACCTTAATTGGAATGCCCGGTGCCGGAAAAAGCACCATCGGGGTCGTATTAGCCAAGGTCCTGGGATATGATTTTATTGATTCGGATCTCCTGATCCAAAAGGAAGAGGGCAAGCTGCTCTGGGAGATCATGAGAGATTCCGGTAATGAAGCATTCGCCCGTATCGAAGAGCGGGTGAACAGCCAGATCCAAGCGGAGCATGCCGTGATTGCCACCGGAGGCAGCGTCGTGTACGGGCCAAAGGCTATGGAACATTTACGCGAAATCAGCACCGTGGTCTACCTGAAAGCAAGCTGCTCTACACTGGAAAAGCGTCTCGGCGATCTTACCCGCCGGGGCGTGAAATTCGAACCCGGCCAGACGCTGCTGGATCTCTACAAGGAGCGGGTTCCCCTCTACGAAAAATACGCACATATCACAGTCAACGTAGGGCGTAAGACGGTGCAGAATTCCGTCGCCGCAATTATCTCCGCTCTGAACAGCTGACACAACAGAACCTCCGTTCAGGGAGTATGCCCAAGCCTTTTATACCGGCTCAGACATACTCCCTAATTTTCTGTATACGGTAAAATACATCGTTCCAAAGCAGGCCAGACCCCCGATCACATTGGAAACCGGCTCGGCAAGAAAGATGCCCGCCACCGGATCCGACAGAAACCGGGGCAGCAGAATCGTAAGCGGCAAAACGATCACAACCTTGCGGAACAATGAAAAAAACACTGCTTTTTTCGATTTTCCAAGCGCAACAAAAACAGACTGTCCGGAAAACTGAAACAGCATAAACACAAAGCCCGCAAAATACAGATGCAGAGACCGTACTCCCGTCTCTATCATCTCGCGGTTTCCTGTAAACAAAGCGAGAAAGGGCTTCGGAAACAGCATGAGCACCGCCCAGGCAGCCGCTGTATATGCACCGCCGGACAAGGCCATAAAACGGATGCCTTTACGAATCCGTTCGTATTTTCTGGCGCCGTAATTATATCCCAGCACCGGCTGAGAGCCGCTGGTGATGCCCTGAACGGGCATACTGAAAATCTCCCGAACCGAATTCAAAATCGTCATTATTCCAATGTACAAATCACCGCCGTAAATGCTCAGCATCGCGTTGCAGGCGATTTGCGCAATACAGTTTGTCGCCTGCATGATAAAGCCGGACATCCCCAGCGCTGTGATTTCCCGCACCAGCGGCCAGTCCAGACGAAACCATTTTCTTTTCAGACGGAGGATCGCCTTCTCTCCCGTCAGAAATTTCAGAACCCATACTGCTGATACAAGCTGCGCAAGCACCGTGGCAATCGCGGCCCCCTCTATTCCCATTCCAAGCCCAAAAATCAAAATCGGATCTAAGATCAGATTGATCACGGCCCCCAGCAGCGTCGTACACATGGCCGTCTTAGGAAATCCCTGGGATGTTATAAAATTGTTCATTCCATTGCCAAGCATAAAAAATACTGTGCCAAGCAAATAAATCATCAGATACGTATTGGCATAAGGGTACGTTGCATCGCTGGCCCCCAGAAGGTACAGGACAGGACGCTTCAACAGATAGCAGACCGCCGTCAGCAGGAAGGAGCTTCCAAACAACAAAACCACCGAGTTGCCCATGATCTTCTCGGCCTCTTCGATATTCCCGGCCCCTCTGCGGATCGAGCACAGAGGCGCGCCTCCCATGCCAAACAGATTTGTAAATGCGCTGATCAGCGATACGATGGGGAAAACAAGCCCGATGCCCGTCAATGCCAGACCGTTCGCCCCGGGCAGATGTCCGATATAAATTCGGTCCACCACATTATAGAGAAGCTGCAGCACCTGTGCAATAATGAGCGGTACAGCCTGCATCATAATATGCCTGCTCACGCTTCCCTTCGAAAAATCATGCTCCGCTTCTTCGTTTTCTGAAAACTCACGAGCCATGCCTTCTCTTCCCTTCAAAAAATCATTTTCTTCCACTGATATTTTTCCATATCCACTCTGCCGTCCTTAAATTCCACTCCCTCCGCCTGTAAAAGCTCCACCTGACGGTTTCCGCCTCCAAAGGCAAAGGCGCTGGACACCTCACCAAAGCGGTTTACGACACGGTAGCACGGAATCCGCTCCGGCTCCGGATTGACGTGCAGCGCATAGCCGACCACTCTGGACAGCCGTTTATTGCCCGCCAGAGCCGCAATCTGTCCGTATGTGGCCACCTTGCCGTATGGAATCTGACACACAATATCATATATCGTTTCAAATGTATTCTTTTCTGTATTATTTTCCATGCTCTCTTTTCTGCCTCATTTCCTGCCGCCTCCGCCCCAGGCAGCCGTCGTGCCGCCCTGTCACAGCTGATACTTCCGATACAGCTCCTCCCGGTACGATTCATCTGCCGCTGCACGCAAAAGCTCCTGCGTCCTTCCCTCCTGCAAAAGCTTTTGTGTGAGCCCTGCAAAACGCTTTTCGCCCTCTGCCATACCCGTTTTTATTCCTTCTTTTATTCCTTCTTCCCTTCCCTCATCTCTCACCGAACGCATATGCCGTTCCTCATCGTATTCATAAATGCTCACACTTTTCGCCTCCGCTCTGTATTTTCTGAGAAAATCTGCCAGAATATCCTCCGCAATACACTCTGTAACCGCCTGTTCGACTGCATCCTCCAGGCTCATTTTCTGAGCATAGGTTCGAACCCGATGCGTATATTCTGAATAATCCCGCAGTATTTTACATGCTTCCAATAGCTTTTCATTATGTCCCGGATTGATATTGAGTATCACAGCCTTTAGCTCCAGGGAAGGTTCTTCTTCCGGCACCGTATACAGATCCGATAGCCTGAGCACCTCCACATCGGGCCGTTCTTCCGCTCCGTTATAAAAAATCACAAATCTTGGCGTGGGAATTCTGACTGCTTCCGTCCCGTAAAGATTTTCATCCTTTGTAATTACGCAATACAAGTCTGATATATACATCAGACACCTGAGGGAGAGATTCGGACTATAGGTGGACTGATGCTCATACAAGGTCAGCCTGGAATCAATGATAAACGATAAATCGTTCCGCATTGACATATAAATAGCATTTTCCAGCGTATTGATCTCCAGCAGCTCCGGGTCCGCGTAATCTGTCCCGTTCATCGCATTATACAATTCCAGCAATTCTTTCTTCTGACTGAATATCATTTCAAACAATCTCGCCTTGTAAATACGGTTTGCAAAGGGGGGATCCGCAATTCCTTCTATCCGCTTTCCTGCCGGACCTGCTTCCTTTCCCCTGACTGTTTGCTTTTTAAGTGTGTTACTTACGTGCTCTTTTCTTTTCACATAAACGCCTCCTTTAAAACTGTGCAGGAGGCCTCTTTGCAAATCCGCCACCGAAACCTCTCTGCTGACTATGGATTTTTAAGCATTGAGATTTCCAGATAATAGCTGATAACTGAAATGATATCAGATGCGGAGAACCGCAAAGAAATTTACTGTATAAGTCCAGTCATTATTGATGGTGCCTGCGAAGCAGGCATGAAAATTTAGAAACTGAATGCTGTATCTGTATCGTATCACAAAGCCCTGAATTATTCCAGAAATATTTCAAAATGATGACATTTCCTCTTTTTAATGATATGATGAAGTTGTTTGCAATGCTATACAATAGCTGCTATTCTGCCTGCTTCGGACAGGTCTGAGGATTTTTATAAAAGCATGAAAAGGGAGGTGCTTCATGAACCTGATCTTCCATATTGATGTGAATTCTGCTTATCTGAGCTGGAGTGCCATGGAGCGCCTGAAAGAAGACCCTTCTCTGGATCTGCGGACAGTCCCCTCCATCATCGGCGGGGATGAGAAAAGCCGCCACGGGGTCGTACTTGCCAAATCCATTCCCGCAAAAAAATACGGAGTACGCACCGGAGAGCCGGTGGCCTCCGCCCTGCGCAAATGTCCTACCCTGTTGATGGAACCGCCGGACCATAAATTGTACAGCAGGCGCAGCCGCGAGCTGATGGATCTGCTGCACTCCTATACCTCGGATATCGAGCAGGTGTCCATTGATGAGTGTTATATGGCATACACCCCCATCAGTCATCAATTTTCCTCTCCGCAGCATGCCGCCCGCCTCATCGCAGACCGCATCAGGCATGAGCTGGGATTTACCGTGAACATCGGTATTGCCCCCAACAAGCTTTTGGCAAAAATGGCCAGCGATTTTGAAAAGCCGGACAAAATACATACCCTTTTTCCTGAAGAAATCCCGCAGAAGATGTGGCCCCTCCCCGTAGAAGATCTTTTCATGGTGGGCCGCAGCAGCGCCCAGCGCCTCACTCAGCTCGGCATCCGCACCATCGGCGAGCTGGCCCACACTGACCCGGAATTTCTGCAGCTCCATTTCAAGAGCCACGGACAGATGATGTGGGAATACGCCAACGGAATCGACATCTCCCCGATGAATATGGACTCCCACGAGCTGAAGGGGATCGGGAACTCCACCACCCTGTCCTCAGATGCCAAAACCGCTTCCGAGGCGAAAAAGGTGCTGCTGGCCTTGTCCGAGCAGGTGGCCTCACGTCTGCGCAGATCCCATCAAATAGCACAGACCGTAACCGTCGAGATTAAGTATAATACCTTTCAGTCCTGCTCCCGCCAGACACAGCTTTCATCCCCCAGCGCAGCCTCCGGCATCCTGTATGAATATGCCTGCCGCCTGTTTGATGAGCTTTGGAACGGTACTCCGATACGGCTTCTGGGACTTCGTACCTCAAAGCTTCTTCCTGAGGATGCTCCGGTACAGCTTTCCCTGTTCGATACCGGCCTTTTACCGGTGGAAGAGCCGTCGGCGCAGACCTCCGCTCAGACCGGATTTTCTGAAGCAAAGCAGCTAAACTCCGAAAAGCAGAAGCGTCTTGACCAGGCCATGGACCAGATTCGCCGGAAATTCGGACAGGATGCCGTCGTGCGGGGCGCTTTCCTGAAAAGAAAAGATGAGCCAAACTCTTCTGATTTAGCTTGACACAGCAAAAAAGCAGGCGTAAACTACAAATAATTGCAATTCAGCTATTTTACCAAAGGAAGGACTGTTAACTATGGAAAAGAAAAATATTGATTGGGCTAATCTTGGATTCGGTTATCTGCCGACAGACAAGAGATTTGTTTCAAACTATAAAGAGGGAGCATGGGATGAGGGCGTCCTCACCTCTGACGCTACCGTGACTATTACAGAATGCGCCGGCGTACTTCAGTATGCCCAGACGTGCTTTGAGGGAATGAAGGCCTACACAACCGAGGACGGACACATCGTTACCTTCCGCCCGGATCTGAATGCAGCGCGTATGGAGGCCTCCTGTAAGAGACTGGAAATGCCGGTATTCCCGCAGGACCGTTTTGTTGACGCAGTGGTACAGACCGTCGCTGCCAACGAAGCATACGTTCCGCCCTACGGCTCAGGCGCTACGCTTTACATCCGCCCGTACATGTTCGGAAGCGATGCTGTTATCGGCGTAAAGCCGGCAAATGAATACCAGTTCCGTGTATTCACCACCCCGGTAGGCCCGTATTTCAAAGGCGGCGTGAAGCCTCTGACCATCCGGGTCTGCGATTACGACCGCGCGGCGCCTCACGGAACAGGCCACATCAAAGCCGGCCTGAACTACGCTATGAGCCTTTACGCTATCATGGATGCACACCGCCAGGGTTACGATGAGAATATGTACCTGGACGCTGCCACCAGAACCAAGGTGGAGGAGACCGGCGGAGCCAACTTCCTGTTCATCACAAAGGACAACAAGGTCGTTACTCCGAAATCCGGCAGCATCCTGCCCTCCATCACCCGCCGTTCTCTTCTTGTGGTTGCAAAGGATTACCTGGGACTGGAGGTTGAGGAGCGCGAGGTTGCCTTCGACGAAGTGAAGGACTTCGCAGAATGCGGACTGTGCGGTACTGCCGCTGTTATCTCTCCGGTGGGTAAGATCGTGGATCATGGCAAAGAAATCTGCTTCCCCAGCGGCATGAGCGAAATGGGCCCGGTGACCAAGAAGCTGTACGATACGCTGACCGGTATCCAGATGGGACGCATCGAAGCGCCGGAAGGCTGGATCAAGGTAATCAAGTAAAACAGGTGCGCCGAATCATAATCACAAAGATCAGGCAAACAGACTGAATCATAATATGCAAAACAAACGGGCTGGAATGCGATATCATTCTCCAGCCCGTTTATACTGCTGTAACAGTTCACCATATCTTTAAGTACTCAGAGGGCTCCTTACCCTATCACCGTAGTTTTTCCCGACGGGAACACCACCGTTTCCCCATCCAGACACATCCAAATATCCTGCACCCCGGGATTGTACACGTACTGTCCGGCGGCAGAATATTTCAACTGCTTTGCAGCCCTCACATAATCACAGATCTCAATGTTTGCCGCATACCAGACCGTATCCCTTCCGGCCATTTTTTCCAGGAACCGCTCCATACGCCCCCAGTCATCCCGCGCGTCAAATTCATAGGAATGCCCCCAAACGTAAAACAGTCTCGGCCCATAGTACTTCATCTCCGGCTCAAAAAAGCGGTCCGCCAGCTCAAAAAGCTGCTCATCCGCATGGTGGCAGGTGGGATGCCAGGTCAAAAATTCCTGCGGCAGTTCAAAGCCGTGCGTACTGCGGGTTGTCCTGGCATATTCTATACCGCTGTACCGCAGCATTTCCACCAGCTCCTTCGTATAGGTACCGAAGGGATAGGCCATTCCCCTCACCGGAGCCTTTACCATATCCTCTATGCTTTTTCGGTCCGCCGAAACCTCATAGGCAGCCGTGGCCGCCCCGGCCAGCGCCAGGTCCAGGTGCGTCAGACCGTGTACCGCCAGCTCGTGCCCCTTATAGATTCCCGGAATCTCCTCCGGCCTCAGTTTATTATGAGTGACCGTCCTACCATTTTGCACATGAAGGCTTTCCTTTCCCAAAAGACCTGTATTGATATTAAAGGTACCTTTCATTTCATAACGATTCAGCAGCTCAATAAAACGTACATCCTGAGTCACTGCATCGTCATAGCTGAAGGTAAGCGCATGCTTTTTCCCGCCGGGAAATAAAAGCAGATCACGTCGTAGTCCCATATCCTGTCCCTTTCTGCCTGCGGCGTTTACCGCCCCAGCGCCCGCAGCCGCGCCTCAATCGCCCTGCCGCTCTCGTCAAACAACAGCTCCTTATTGTAATAATAATATCTTTCGCAGTCGTATTCCTGCAGGAATTTCACGCTGTAATAGTCATTGTTCAGCTCCGTGATAAAGATGACCAGCTCCTGTCCCCTGCCGAACGCAGCCTCCAGGAAATCAAAGGCATGCTCCAGCATGGCGCCGGCTTCATCCTGCTCCGCCTCCAGTGCATCCTGCCTTTCATCAAACCATCCCTTCATCCATTCAAAGGCAGTATGTCCTTCTTCTACCCCATTCTTCTTCAGCTTCAGCAGATATTCCTCAAGGATCTCCGCCACCCTGCGGCGGCAGCGCTCCTCCGCTCTGGTCAGAAGCTCAGCTTCCTTTCTGTGCTGCGTTTCCTTCTGAAATCCATCCAAAAGCTCCTGCAGGAACTGAACCGGCTCTCCGGCATGTACTCCCAGCAGCCCCTCCTTCAGCGTCTTCAGCTGTTCAAACAGAAGCACAACAACGTCCTCCTCCCGCATGAAATCCGCAAAGCTTTTCCGGCACCTTCCCAGCAGCAGCCCCACCACACTGAGGCGCTCATCAAAGGAGGCGTGGGAGGCTTTTTTCAGCAGCAGCGGATCAATCTCGCCGGAAAGCACCGCATCCAGCTGATAATCCATCTGATATTTGCGGTACAGCTCCAGATAATTGGCAAAATCCTTTGCCACCGTTTCATGCTGCAAATACTGTACCACCACTTCCCGATCCATTTCCTTGCCCAGCTTTTCGTATACCATCAGCATCTGAGAAAGATCCTCCCAGCCCCGGGGAGTCGCAAATTTTCTTCCGTCCACCGTGGTCTCCATCTTATAGAAATTCCCCGTCCGCGTATTCAGATAGGAAATCACCGCCGGATGAAGCTGCTGCATCAGCGCATACTCCTTCCACACCGCAAAATCCGGCTCCACCTCGATTTTTTTCACACGGTCCATGGTCACCACGTCAAACTCCCGGACAGATTTGTTGTACTCCGGCGGATTTCCCGCCGCCACGATGATCCAGCCCTGGGGAATCTCATGGCTTCCGAAGGTCTTGCACTGCAAAAACTGAAGCATAGCCGGAGCCAGCGTCTCCGAAACACAGTTGATCTCATCAATAAACAGAATCCCCTCTTTCAGTCCGGTCTTTTCCATCTTCTCATAAACGGAAGCCACGATCTCGCTCATGGTATATTCCGTCACCGTGTACTCCCGCCCGCCGAACTCCTGCTTCGACACAAAGGGCAGGCCGATGGCGCTCTGCCTGGTATGGTGGGTGATGGTATAGGCCACCAGCCCGATGCCGCATTCCTTTGCAATCTGCTCCATGATCTGGGTCTTCCCGATACCCGGCGCCCCAAGAAGCAGGACCGGCCGCTGCCTGATCTGCGGAATCACGTATTCACCGTATTCATCCTTCAAAAGATATGCCTCTATTGTGTCCTTTATTTCCTGCTTTGCGCGTTTAATATTCATACCTGTATTCCTCATTTCTGTCATTTCCGCAGCCCTTTCACCTTCTGAAAACGGCGCCATTCATTTCCTCTTCCATTTCCCGGGGATCAATAATCAGCTTAATCGCCCAGGGCGGTACATCCACGTCCCGGTAATCCTGTTTCATAAATACAAACGCCGTTTCGTAGGGAGGCTTTTTCACCGGAAACGTACCGTAGCCGTCTGTAAAATAAATCATTCCCCGCAGCTTCGTAAAGCATCTCCGCTGCAAAAGCTCCTGCACCCGCACAAACGCCGGGCGGAAATCCGTGCCTCCAAAGCCGCGTACCGTGAAATGCTCCAGATAATCCTGCATCTCCTGGCGGCTCGTAATCAGCACATCCTCCTGTACCTTATCGTCACACTGCAGGATGTGTACATGGATCTTCCGAAAAAAGCCCTCCGACTCGCTAAGCACACTGTAGGTCTCCTCCAGAAAATGCCGGATCAGCTCACCGCTGCAGGACATTGAGGTGTCCAGAGCAATGACAAAATCCTCCACCTTCTGCACCTCCTTTGTCTCCAGCGGCTCAATCAAAGGCATATTCCCGTAGAGGCTCATGCCGTAATTATAAAAGATATAATCAAAGGAGTCCATGTCTACCTGCATTTCTTCCTTTAATACAGAAAATTTCCGCAAAAATTCTTTGTAATCATATCTTTTTCGGTTTGCCGCACAGATCTGTTCTTCCAGGCTTCTCGTATCCTCAGAAGCTTCCTTGGAAAACGTCTCCATCTCCGTCTGCATCTTATCCCGAATATCATCCCATTTCTGTCTTTGGGGATTCGGAGCCTTTGAAGAATTCTCCTGCTGCTCCCATTTGCAATGATCATCCACAAGAAATTCCCGTTTCCATATATCAAGCTGGGCCTGGATCGGATGCATTCTGCAAAGAAAACGGTATACCTGCTCCGCCGTTACCACTGTGTTTTCCGAAGACTGCAGCAGCCGGTAAAGCTCCCGGCGCACAGAAGACTTTGGGCGATGAACCGCCTTCAGATACAGGCCGTCTATCACATATTCCGCCGCAATGTCGCAGGCAAGATTCCAGTACTCAGGGTCCCGGTCCTTTCTTGTCCAAAGATGCGAAAAAAGGCAGTGTACGATACTGTGAAGATACTGCCGGTTGACCGCCTGCCTCCCCTTCCGAAACACAGATACCAGAGCATCCGGCTGAAAATAAAGAATGCTGCCGTCTGTTCCCGTCACATGAATCTGCTGCTCCGGTAAAAAAGCCAGTGAGGACAGGGCGACGTCCAGAAAACGCATATTCAGATACAGTTCGTTCCTCGCATTACGCAGTATGTCCATGGCGACCTCAATAAAATCCAGAGTCTGTTTTCGCTCATCATATACCGGATTCATAGCCTCACCTCCTTCACCTCTGTAAATTAGCTTCCGGCTTTTGCTATAGCTCCAGCCGTTTTCTGCCTGCCCGTCTGCTGTCGCGCCGGCAGTCCATCAGATAGCTGACGGCCTCCGTGTAATGCAGCCTGGAGGCATGTTCTGCCATTTCCTCCAGAAGCACTTCTCTATCCGGCACGCCTGCCGTAAGCTCCGCCAGCCATCTGATGCCCTCCAGATCCCGCTTCTGAAGCATCCATCCGGCAATCTCCCGGGCATGCTCAAACACGTATCGTTCATACTGTTCCCTTGCTTTTTCTGCTAATCCCACCGGGTATCTCAAGCGACCCGATACCATGAGGGCCAGAACCTCCCGGCTCTCTAGCGCCTTCGCCTGCGGAAACAGCGTATCATACTGCACAAAATCAAATTTCCTTCCCTGAAAGCAATTCCGGTAGGAAATTCCGCTGCCGTGTACATGCGTCTCCAAAATCCTCGCCGGGGTATTTTCGACGCCCTCCTCATAAAATTCCGGGAACACCAGCACTGCCCTGTCATACGAAGGCCCGGTCTCCTCCGCTGCTTTTGGACAGCAGTATTCCACGGCAAGCGTCTCCGGCAGCTCGTCCAGCACGTCCTTCAGGTAGGATTTTCCATCCCGATCCGTATATACCCGCAGCTCTTTCACATGATGGCACCGGGTAAAAACGCCGCTTCCCCAGTCCGTCAGTGTTCCCCAAAATTCGATCCGGTGCAGGCTGCCGCAGTCATAAAAACAATATCTTCCGACACGGCGTACCGTCCCCGGCAGTACGATTTCCTCTAATTGCTCCCCGCAGAGCGGAAAAAGCCCCGACAGGCTTTCCTCCTCTATGCACCCCTTCAATACTCCCGGAACATAAATTTGCACCGTGCCCGCGTTTATTTTATTTTGCAGTTCCCTCTCATCCATATGGGCGGAAAATGCATAGGGCGCAAGCTCCGTCACCGGATATCCTTGTATCTGCGCCGGAATCTCCGCCCTCGTATCACGAGAAAAACAGCGCCATATTACCGCGCTGTCTTTCCTGATCTCATATGCGAATGACTGTGCCGCCTGCACGGCTATGCCTTCTTCGTGCATCTGTATATCCTCTCCCGCCGGTATCCATGAACGAACGGCAGCACGCCCTGAGCCGTGCGGTTCATACACCGACGCTATCAATCCTGCAACAACAATTATAGTATACCTTGGTCACCATGCTCGAACATGCTTCGCTGAGTGTCCGGGTATTTTATAAATGTGTCAATACAAAAATATCGTAAATTGCTTTTACTGCACGCTCGAAGTCCTCATTCTTCACTCCGATAATAATATTCAGCTCACTGGAGCCCTGGTCAATCATCTTGACATTGACATTTGCATGGGACAATGCCGCAAAGATCCGTCCGGCAGTTCCGCGGGTTGCCCGCATACCGCGTCCAACCACCGCGATCAGAGCCAGGTCGGACTCCAGATCCAGCATATCCGGCGCCACCGCACGGTGAAGGCCGGAGATTACTCTCTGCTCCTTCTCCATGAACTCAGACTGATGCACGATCACCGTGAGGGTATCAATGCCGGAAGGAACGTGCTCGAAGGAAATCCCGTTTTCTTCAAATACCTGCAGAACCTTCCGTCCGAAACCGATCTCTGAATTCATCATGTCCTTTTCAATATTGATGGCGCAAAAGCCCTTCTTTCCCGCAATACCCGTAATCGTATATTTCGGCTGGCGGCAGGTGCTCTCAACAATCAGCGTGCCCGGATCCTGGGGCCGGTTCGTGTTCTTAATGTTGATCGGAATCCCCTCCTGGCGCAACGGGAAAATCGCGTCTGCATGAAGCACCGTAGCGCCCATATAGGACAGCTCCCGAAGCTCCCGGTACGTGATCGTCTCGATGGTGGCCGGGTTCTCCACAATATGCGGATCCGTCACCAGGAAGCCGGACACATCCGTCCAGTTCTCATACAGATCAGCATGCACGGCCCGGGCCACAATAGAGCCTGTAATATCAGAACCGCCTCTGGAAAAGGTCTTGATGGTTCCATCCTCCATCGCGCCGTAAAAGCCGGGGATGACCGCATTTTGAATGCCCTCCAGGCGCTTCTGCATAATCTGGTTCGTCGCCTCCGGGTCAAACACGCCGTCTTCGTCAAAACGTATCACCTCCGCCGCATCAATGAACTCATACTCCAGATAGGCCGCCATAATGATACCGTTCAGGTATTCTCCCCGGGAAGCGGCATAATCGCTGCCTGACTGGGCCGCAAAGGCCTCTTTTATCTTCTCGAACTCTTTTTCCAGAGATAACTGAAGAGCCAGACCGTCAATAATCTCCTGATATCTTGCTGCGATCGCCGCCATTTTTGTATCGAGGGCCCTGCTGTCCCCGGCTGACTGGTAGCAGTCATAAAGCATATCTGTTACCTTTGTATCATCGGAAAACCTTTTTCCCGGTGCTGACGGTACAACGTATCTTCTGCCGCTGTCATTATGGATAATCTCTCCTACCTTACGAAACTGCTCTGCGCTGGCCAGAGAGCTTCCTCCAAATTTGACTACTTTTTTCATAATTTCCTCCAAAGTATAATATTAAATTTTTAACCGCAGACAACGTCTCCCATGTCATAGAAGCCTGCCGGTTTATCTTTCATATATTTTGCCGCCTGTACAGCGCCCTTGGCGAACACGCTCTTTGAATATGCCGTATGCTTGAACTCGATTACCTCGTCCAGTCCGGCAAAAATCACCTCATGCTCCCCAACGATATTGCCGCCCCGCACAGCGCTGATGCCTATCTCATATTTTTCTCTTCTCCTGCGCTCCTGGCTCCTGTCATACTTATATTCATACTGCTGATCCAGCGCCTCATTCAGGCTGTCCGCCAGAGCCAGCGCCGTGCCGCTGGGGGCATCCACCTTCAGATTGTGGTGCCTCTCCACGATCTCCATATCAAAGCCCGCCGGAGCCAGCAATTTAGCCGCATCCTTTATCAGCTTCAGGAGCATATTGATTCCCAGTGACATATTGGCGGATTTCATCACCGCAGTCTTATCAGCGGCAGCCTTTATCTGTGCAAGCTGCCCGTCAGAATATCCGGTGGTGCAGAAAACTACAGCCACCTTCTTTTCCGTACAGTAGGAAAGCAGACCGTCCAGTGCCTTCGGTGAGGAAAAATCAATCACCACATCTGCCGGTACATCGCAGTCTGCGATATTTGTAAATACGGGATACGTCTTATCCTGATTATCCACAAGATCAATTCCCGCAACGATTTCCGCATCTTCATCTGCCGCAACGATCTCCGTAACCACACGTCCCATGTATCCGTTGCAGCCGCTCATAATAATTCTGACCATTATTTTGTCCTCTTTCTATTTTGTCTCATTCAGAATATTTTACCCAATTATCAGCTTTTCTGCCGACAGTCTTTTTCTGATTATCTGCTGAATTTTCAAAGAATTCCATAATTCTTCATTGCTTTTTCAAGCCTCTGCGCATTTGCCTCCTCCATCTCGGAAAGCGGGGAACGCAGCGGGCCAACCTCCTTGCCCATCAGGTTCAGTGCCTTTTTGACCGGGATTGGGTTCACCTCACAGAACAGCGCGTCTATCAGCTCAACAGCCTGAAGCTGAAGCTCGCAGCTTCGCTTTACATCTCCTGCCAGATAGGACGCTGCGATCTCATGGGTCTGCCGCGGAGCCACATTGGACAGTACGGAGATCACGCCCAGGCCGCCCAGGGACATAATCGGCACAATCTGATCGTCATTTCCAGAATACAGGTCAATCTCGCCGCCTGCAAGGCTCATCAGCTTCGCCACCTGAGATATATTTCCCGAGGCCTCCTTCACGCCCACAATATTTTTTACATTTTTTACAAGGTAAGCAACAGTCTCCGGCAGAAGATTGCACCCTGTACGGCTCGGTACATTATACAGAATGATCGGCAGCGAAACCGACTCTGCAATCTTCGTATAATGAGCCTTCAGGCCGTTCTGCGTAGCCTTGTTGTAGTACGGTGTCACCAGAAGCAAGCCGTCCGCCCCGGCCTTCTCTGCCTCCTGGGAAAGGTAGATCGCCGTCTGCGTGCAGTTAGAGCCGGTTCCCGCAATCACCGGAATTCTTTTTGCCACCTTATTAATCGCATACCGGATCACATCCAGATGCTCCTCATGGGTCAGCGTCGAAGATTCGCCGGTCGTACCGCAGATGATGATTGCATCGGTGCCCCCTGCGATCTGTTCCTCCAGAAGCTCCCCGAGCTTATCATAATTTACTTCACCATTGTCATACATCGGCGTAACGATTGCAACACCTGCACCCTTAAAAATAGCCATAATTATCCTCCTTTAATAAACCTGACATAAAAAGGGGGCTGTCGATAAACAGCCCCAAAGAATACACAGATACATTTTCTTCAGATAGCTCTCCACCGAAATCCGATGACAGTCATGTGGTTTTTCACCGCATGCCCAAGAAAACAGTCTTCGGAACTGCCTTCTTTCGGCGTTCTCCCCTTTCCACAGCGTTCATCTGTGCCCGAACACATCCTGCTGCTTACTATTGAATCACGCAACCTCTATCAATCTCAAAATTTATCTTACTATAGCACTATTCAATTATCTTGTCAACGGGTTCTATGCAGAATTCTGCTGCTTCTCTGCGGGAAATTTTACTGTTTTCCCGGCCTGTATGTCTGCCCTTCAGGCTTCGCTCCCGGGCGGCATCTCATCTGCTTTGTAGGAAGTCACCAGCTCCGTCACCTCGTCCACATAGGGCCAAAGCGCCTCGCATCTGTTCGTTCCGGTCAGATAAAGCTCTGTCTCGTCTCCCACCGCTTCAATCAGGCTGTGCAGCTCGTCGATCGTGACAATTCCCTTATCCGTCAATCCCAGTATTTCATCGAGAATCAATACATCACATTCTTCCGTCACAAGGACCTTCTTTGCGAAATTCAATCCGTTTTTAATATTCTGAATCTCATCCGCTTTTTCACGTTCCGTCAGATTCTCATAATTTTCAGGAAATTTCTGAAAACGGAACAGCTTCACCTCCGGTTCAAGGCGTTTAAAAAAATCCATGCTCTCTCCAGACTGCTTCTCCTTGAGGAACTGTATCAGAACTACACTTTTCCCTTCGCTGGCCTCGCGTACACCCTTTCCCAGCGCCGCCGAGGTCTTTCCTACACCCGTACCGCAAAAGATGTGAATATATCGTCTGCTCATCCTTCACCTCATCCATTCCACAGCAGAACAGCACTCTGGCCGCTGCTTCGCCGTTGTCCATGACTGCAGGCTGCTTCATAGCTGCTTACATTCAGTCAGTTGTAATTTCTGTCATTTTACTACAACTTTACATAGAATGCAATTCTTATCTTACCTTAATTATCCAGTCGCCCATCCATAAAAATGGGAATATAACCTGGCAGGCAGACCGTTCCGGTCTATTTGCCCGCTTTTCCTGCATGGCTGAACTGTTACTCCATGTATTCAAGCTTACTGACAGATACTTCGTATGCAACCCTTTTCTCTGTGGATTCATCATCCAGCTTTTTTACATACTCCCTGCTCTGTATCCTTCCCCATACCTGCACATGACCGCCCACCTCGAAGCCCGAGGTGAATCTCGCATTTCTCCCCCAGCAGATGCATGGAATGTAATCGGACTTTCCGTAGGGCCGGTTCACGGCCAGAAGCATATCGGCAATCTCTCTTCCAAGAGGCGTCCGGCGGTACACCGGCGTCTTGCAGATATAACCGTCCAAAAAGATCTGATTACTTTTTATCTTATCACATTCTTCTTCCACAAAGCTGACCTCTCTGGCAAAAACAGACAGCACCAGCTTGTTTTTCTTTTCCTCATGCCTGTTATAGGATCGGAACTGTCCGAAGATCTGTATGTACTCTCCTTCATAATCCTGTGTAACGTCAATCAACCGCTCGGAGATCATCACCGGAATGATGTCTGAGGAATCGCTCAGTCTCTGAACGGAAATATCCACCATGTAAAATCCCTCTCCGAATACTTCATGGCTGAATACAAATCCGGATACGATTTTCCCCATGATGGATACCTGATTGTTTTCAATAATCTTATCTGTCATAAATCTTAGTTCTCCCTTCATACGAAGTATCTCTTCTTGTATTTTTATACTATTCATTTTTATTCGAAATCCCCGTTTTTTAGAACCTTTCTTTTTACTTTTTCTAAAATTTTTCCTCCACCGGTACAAAAACTTCCAGCTTGCACTTGTAATCTCCCAGAATTGTGATAAACTAAATCGCGTACACAAAAATAGCATTAAATAAGAAGAGAGAGATTTGTATGATAAGAGAAGACATAAGGAACATTGCCATCATCGCACATGTCGACCATGGCAAGACCACGCTGGTGGATGAGCTGCTCAAGCAAAGCGGTGTATTTCGTGAGAACCAGGAAGTTGCAGAGAGAGTTATGGACTCCAATGATCTGGAAAGAGAACGCGGTATTACGATCCTTTCCAAAAACACTGCTGTCTTTTATAAAAACACAAAGATTAATATTATCGACACCCCAGGACATGCAGATTTCGGCGGCGAGGTAGAGCGCGTCCTCAAAAT
The DNA here is from genome assembly GCA_030524705.1 of Lachnospiraceae bacterium. Classification (GTDB taxonomy): domain Bacteria; phylum Bacillota; class Clostridia; order Lachnospirales; family Lachnospiraceae; genus Choladousia. The sequence continues at coordinate 54,426 of JAUNGD010000003.1, forward strand.
GGTAAACGGCGTTATCCTCGTTGTCGACGCCTTCGAGGGAGCTATGCCCCAGACAAAATTCGTGCTCCGCAAGGCTCTGGAGCTTGACCTTCCGGTCATTGTCTGCATCAACAAAATCGACCGTCCTGAGGCGCGCCCCAGCGAAGTCATCGACGAGGTTCTGGAGCTCTTTATTGATCTGGATGCTTCAGACGAACAATTAGACTGTCCTTTTGTATACGCTTCCGCCAAGGGCGGCTACGCTGTTCTGGATCCGGCGGACAAGCCCGTCAATATGGTACCTCTTTTTGAAACGATCCTGAATTATATTCCGGCGCCCCAGGGTGACGAGGACGGCCCGACGCAGATGCTGATCAGCACCATTGATTATAATGAATACGTAGGCCGTATCGGCGTCGGCAAGGTTGACCGGGGTACGATCTCCGTCAACCAGGAGGCAATTCTTGTCAACCACCATGACCCGGATAAGAAACAGAAGGTCAAGATCAGCAAGCTCTATGAGTTTGACGGTCTGGAAAAGGTGGAAGTCAAATCTGCCACCATCGGATCCATTGTCGCACTTTCGGGAATTGCCGACCTCCATATCGGCGATACGATCTGTGCTGTGGATGCGCCTGAGGCTATCCCGTTCCAGAAAATTTCCGAGCCGACAATCTCCATGAATTTTGTTGTCAACGACAGCCCGCTGGCGGGACAGGAGGGCAAATTCGTTACCTCCCGCCACCTCCGTGACCGTCTCTTCCGTGAATTAAATACGGACGTCAGCCTGCGGGTAGAGGATACGGAAGATACCGATACCTTCAAGGTTTCCGGCCGCGGAGAGCTGCATCTCTCCATCCTGATCGAAACCATGCGCCGGGAGGGCTATGAATTCGCAGTCAGCAAGGCGGAGGTCATCTACAAGACCGATGAGCGCGGCAAGAAGCTGGAGCCCATGGAGCTGGCTTATATTGATGTACCGGAAGAATTTTCCGGCAACGTCATCCAGAAGCTGAGCCTTCGGAAGGGGGAGCTTCAGGGCATGAGCCTCGGACAGGGCGGCTACTCCCGTCTTGAGTTCAGCATCCCGTCCCGGGGCCTGATCGGCTACCGCGGCGAATTCCTTACCGATACAAAGGGCAACGGCGTTATGAATACAATCTTCGACGGCTACGGCCCGTACAAGGGAGACCTCGCATACCGCAGCCAGGGTTCCCTCATCGCCTTCGAGACCGGAGAATCCGTTGCTTACGGTCTGTTCAACGCTCAGGACCGCGGCACTTTGTTTATCGGTCCGGGCGAAAAGGTATATTCCGGTATGGTCATCGGCCAGAGTGCAAAGCCGGAGGATATTGAGCTTAACGTCTGCAAGACGAAGCATCTCACAAACACCCGGGCTTCCGGTTCCGACGACGCATTAAAGCTGACGCCGCCGAAGCTTCTCAGCCTGGAGCAAGCGCTGGAATTCATTGATACGGACGAGCTGCTGGAGGTAACGCCGAAGAGCCTGCGTATCCGCAAAAAGATACTGGATCCGACCCTCAGGAAAAGAGCCGGCTTTAAAAATAAAAATTGAATATCTTTTACTGGAAAGGGGGATTCTTATGATTAATACGATTCTGGAATACAACAGACAATTTGTAGAGGGAAAGAAATACGAGCAGTACGCCACCAGCAAATACCCGGATAAAAAGCTTGCCATCGTTTCCTGTATGGATACGCGGCTTCTTGAGCTGCTCCCGGCTGCTCTGGGACTTAAAAACGGCGATGCAAAGATCATCAAAAATGCCGGCGGCGTCATCTCACATCCCTACGGCAGCGTTGTCCGCAGCCTTCTCGTGGCGATCCTGGAGCTCGGAGTTACAGAAGTCATGGTCATCGGCCACACGGATTGCGGCTGTCAGGGCATGGACAGCGATGAAATGATCGAAATGATGCTGGCCCGGGGCATAAAGCAAAGCGACATCAACATGCTGAAATACAGCGGCATTGATTTCAAGAAATGGCTCGGCGGTTTTGACAACGTGGAGGACTCCGTCATCAGCACCGTCCAGGAGCTCCGGGACCATCCTCTGATTCCGAAGGATGTCTTTATCGGCGGATATGTCATGGATTCCGTTACCGGAAAGCTGACAGTCCTTGACTGCTCCGAAAAATAACAATCTAAACTTTTACGCCTGCTTCGCAGGCGCCGCCAATAATATAAGAGCTGCTGTTTTATCAACCGGCTTTTTCTTTAAAAATATGGGGGTATCGCAAAATGTGCGGCACCCCCATATTTTTATTTGCTTAATCTTTTTTCCAATTCCCAAATGTCCCGGTTGTGCCGGAAGTAAACGCACACGCCGATTCCAGCAAAGGCAAGAATCAAAAACAGAAACGCCGCCCCGGAGCCCTTGCCCGCTCCGAACAGACGGATCAGAATGCTGTTCTCCTCCTGAGCCGCCATAAACGAACGCCACATACGGCGCATAATTCCCAGTCCCGAAAAGGACTGTGTGATCCAAAGCAGTAAAAATGTACGCATTCTGAGAATGCATGTTTATAATTTTTCATAGACTTTGCCCCTTAACCTACAAAACAGATTTTCTTTTTTCTGTTAATTTGCAAAGTCCCAGGATAGTACTGTTACTCCACGCCGCCCTATCCTAAAAGACCTTGCATGGAGCTGATGCAATACACAATTTCATTTTCTCATCTTTTCCTTCAGATCATATACCTGCAGCGGTCAAAATATCCCGGACAGGTCTCTTTTAAAACATCTCCCGATGAATCTTTTCCATCGGCAGCTTCTCCAGCTCATACGCCTCGGGATGATTTTTCGGCATACCCAGAGAAAGAATCGCTTCCAGCCTGAAATGTTCCGGGAACTTCAGCAGCTCTCTCAGATATTCCTCTGTAGTCTTCTCTCCCGGAGCCTCCCGCAGTCTTCCCTGGATCCAGCAGCTTCCCACGCCGAGGCTGTCCGCCATTAAATGCATATTTTCCATAGCTACGGAGCAGTCCTCCACCCATACGTCAGACTTCTCCTCGTCTCCCAATACCACAATGGCGCAATCCGCAGACAACAGCATTTTCGAGCCTGCGACCCGGCACTCGGCCATTGTCTTCAGCGTCTCCTTGTTTCGAATCACAATAAATTCCCAGGGTCTTATGGCCTTACCGGAAGCTGACAGCAAGCCAGCCTGTAAAATGCTGGTCACCTTCTCCTCTGATACTGTCTCCTCCGTATACGTTCTCACACTGCGGCGTTTCCGCATTACCTCTAATAATTCCATCCTTCATTCCTCCGTTTTATCTCAAAATAAATCTGGCGTTCCTGTCCAAAGAACATTTTCCGCAAAAAGGCCTTCGCTGCAACAAACTCCTTCGCAAAAAAGCTTTCTCCGCAAAAGAACCTTCTCTGAAAAAACCTTCTCCACACACAAACCGCGAATCAGTAAAATCCATCTGTTTCCAAGTCTACAACGAAATAAACAGCATGTCAAATACTTACCTCTGCTTTATTTCTCATCAGCCTCAGCTTATCATACACCGTAAAAAGAACCCCGATCCAAATGATCACAAAAGCAATCAGCCTGTTCTGATCTAGCTCTTCTTTAAAATAAAACAGCCCCATTAAAAACTGCAGCGTCGGATTAATATACATCAATATACCAGATATGTAATAGGGGATCTGTCTGACTCCGCGGTTAAACATCAGCAGCGGCACCGATGTGATGATCCCGCAGGCCGGCAGCAGCAAAAGCTGTGCTCCCTGCAGTATCCCAATGCTGCCCGCTCCCTTCGCATCCGCATACACCGCGAACAACAGCGCAAAAGGAGTCATGCAAAGCGTCTCCATAAACAAAGAGGTATGCGGAGTAAGCTTCAGTGTCTTCTTAACAGCCCCGTATACGGCAAAAGACCCCGCAATCAAAAGAGCCAGAACCGGGAAGGTCCGCGTCGCCGCGATCATATAGGCAAGACCTGCGACTGAAAAAACAAAAGTAATCTTTTCCAATTTGCTGAGGCGCTCCCGGAACACCAGCATTCCGATCGCTCCCACCAGAACGGGTTCCAGAAAATATCCGAGGCTTGCATCCAATACGTGGCCGCTGTTAACCGCGAAAATATAGACGCCCCAATTAATCGTAATCAAAATTCCGCAGACAAAACAGATTGCAAGCTCCCTTCTGCTTTTAAAAACCTCCGCAATTTCTTTCCATTTATGCAGCACCGCCATATAAATCCCCATAAACACCATCGACCAGATAATCCTCTGGGCCAGTATATACAGGGAATCGACCTCCCCCAGCAGATTCCAGAATATGGTCAGCACTCCCCAGCAGGCATATGCAAACGCCACGCTTATAGAGCCCCATGTCGTTTTCTTTTTCATTTTCTCCTCCGTATCCTTTCCATTATTTTTAAGCGTTTATCCTCCTCAGAACCAGCGGAAAGCAATTTTCCATTCCCCCGGCTTCCGAAGCAAACTCTCATACTCCTCCACTGTCAGCACCCCTTTCAGCTCCTCCATTTCGTCCTCATCCACCACAGCATGCAGGCAGTCCGAAAAACAAAGCTTCGGATAAAGAACACACCACCAATTATGCCCCTTTGCTTCACCAAGGCTGATGCGAAGTGCCTTATACCATCCCGCGGGAAACGTACAGTCCCCATAGGTGCGGTCTGGAAAATAGCAGGTTGTAAGAGCTGCTTCGGCATGATAATCTACATTTTGTTCTGCAAGCACACGATCCGCAATCTGCTCAATTTCCTCCAGATGCAAGGTCAGAAACTGCTCCATCGCTGCTTTTTCCTCCGGTTCTGAGCCGGATTCTGCTAATGCTGCCCCCTTATACTCCGTCTCCGCTAATTCTATTATTTCCTGCCCCGCTTCCGTTCCTTGCCCGGTTTCTGCTTCCTGCATCCACCTGAGCACTTCATCCCGAACCATATATTTTATTTCCTGGTCCCGGTCGCTGTCACTGTTGGCGAGAACGTGAAAACGCAGCACCTCTTCGGCAATTCCCTGCTGCAGAACCGCCCGGTGCGCCGCTGACACTCCGAAATTTAAAATAAGCGCAAAAACAAGGATCGTAAACCAGGTACTTTTCTGTAAAGCTTTGATGATCTGAAACATAATAGGCAACCCTCCTGTCCTTTCAGGAGTGTTGCCTGTATTTCTTTCTCTATTCAGAATTGCCGCAAATTAATCCTTCAGCACGGCGTCCTCACCTTCTGGAAGGACAAGGGCAAGAATGATTCCCACAACGGCCGCCAGAGCCAGGCCGGAAATGGTCACCGTCTCCGTTACCGGAATGCTGTCACAGCCAATTCCCAGCACAAGCACAATCGCAGCAATCATAAGGTTCCTGCTGTTGCCAAAATTCAGCCTTTCATTTACAAGAATTCTCACTCCGACGGAGGAAATCATACCGTACAGCACGATACTGATACCCCCGATAACCGGCCCCGGAATACTGGTGATCACAGCCCCTACCTTGCCGAAAATACCCAGGAGAATCGCAAAAACTGCCGCAATACGAATAACCGATGGATCATAGTTCTTCGTCACCGCAAGGACGCCCGTATTCTCGCCGTACGTCGTGTTGGCAGGGCCGCCCAGCAGACCGGCCAGAGCCGTTGCCAGGCCGTCTCCGAGAAGCGTTCTGTGAACGCCCGGATCCACCATGAAATTCTGTCCTGTAACTGCACTGTTGGTAGTAATGTCACCCACATGCTCTACCATTGTGACCAAGGCAATGGGCGCGATGGCCAGAACCGCATCCGCCCTGAAAACCGGCATGCAGGTAAGCTGCTCCATAATTCCTTTATCCATAAAGGAGAAAACTGCCGCGCTTCCCACAGACGAAAAATCACAGAATCCCATAAAATAACTGATGATATATCCTACGATAATTGCAAACAAAATCGGCATCAGATTGAAAATACCCTTTGCAAAAATGGAAACCAGAACGACCGTCAAAAGCACGCAGACCGTTACAAAAACTGCTTTTAAATCAAAATTTCCGTTCACATAAAACGCATTGTTGATCGCTGAAGAGCTCAGCCGCAGGCCGATCACAATAATCACCGGCCCTGTAACAATGGGCGGAAGCACCTTGTTGACCTTCTCATACCCCACCAGCTTAATTATAAGAGCAAATACAACGTACACCAGACCAGCAATAATCAAACCGCCCTTTACCGCTGACAGTTTTTCAATAAAATCAGGATCCCCCGCACGGGAATCGCCGATCACCGCCATGATGCCTCCCATAAATGCAAAGCTGGAACCAAGAAATACCGGCACCTTGCGCTTTGTCACTAAATGGAAAAGAAGTGTTCCAAGCCCCGCACAGAACAGTGTAATCGAAGTATTAAGCCCTGTCAGTGCAGGTACCAGAACCGTTGCCCCAAACATCGCCAGCACATGCTGAATGCCAAGAATCAGCTTCTGTCCCGTTGATTTTCCCATATTTTTTCTCTCTCCTTTTTCTTTTGAACCTTCCCTATAAGACGCTCATTCTCTCACTATTTATCCTTTACGCTCAAAAGCTGCAGAACTGCCAGCGCTCCCTCCAGATACGGATTTTCCGCTTCGTCAAACGCTCCGGCGTCTGAAAGCTCTGTAAGCTTCGGATCAATCGGCACTTTGCCAAGAACCGCCACGCCAAGCTCCTGGGAAACCTCGTCTATCTTGCTTTTACCGAAAACCGGAATCTCCTTTCCGCAATCCGGGCATTTCAAATAGCTGTAATTCTCAATCATTCCCAGCACCGGAATATTCATGGCAGATGCCATATTGTAAGCCTTCTTGACAATCATCTTAACGAGATCCTGGGGTGAGGTCACGATCACGATGCCGTCCACAGGAAGGGACTGGAACACTGTAAGCGGCACATCGCCGGTTCCCGGAGGCATGTCCACAAGAAGATAATCCAGTTCCCCCCAGATGACATCCTTCCAGAACTGTTTTACCATATTTGCCAGCACCGGCCCCCGCCAAATCACCGGCGTCTCTGGATCCGGCATCAAAAGATTGATGGACATGACCTTTATATCATTGTTTGTCAAAACAGGATAGATCCCCTCGTCATCCGCCATTGCCGGGCCTTCCAACCCATACATCCTCGGAATAGACGGACCTGTGATATCCGCATCCATGATACCCACACGGTATCCCTTCGACGCCAGTAAATTTGCCAGCGATGCCGTCGCCATGGATTTTCCTACGCCGCCTTTTCCGCTGACAACTCCTATCACATGTTTTACCTCTGAATAAACGTTCAGCTCCTCAAGAAAGCTCTGCGGTTTTCCCGCGCTGGGACATCCCTCACAGCTCTCCTTGCTGCAGCCTGAACTGCTGCATGATTTTTCTGCCATATCAGCACCTCCTAATAACTACATACTGTACACATTTCAACTATTCTATACCAAATATACATACAGTGCAAGGTGTTTTTCTACAAACAGGACACCATTTACACATATCAGAAATCTGCATTTCCTTCCTCCAGAAGCTTTCGCAGATACCTTCCCACTACTCTGGAAAAGCTTTCAATATTTCTGATGTACGCAAAGTCCTTACCGAAGATTTTTTTCTCTGCCATCAGATCCTTTTCCCTGCCGGTGAACACTCCCAGGACACATACTCCGCTGCTGCGCAGCCGTCGCACTTCAAAAGCCGTGTCCTTTACCGCATAATCTCCATAATATGGCTTTGGATTTCTGCTGTTCGGCCTGTTGACAATGATGTCATTCGGTTTTCCGTCACTCAGTACAATTAATATCTTCCCTTCTTCTCCCCGCTGGAGAAGAGAATCACCCGCCGCCCGTATTGCAAGGCCGTCGCGGTTGTTCGAGGAGGTCACAAAATCAAGGATCCGCAGATTATCCTCCCGGGGCGCATCGTATTCCCGGAATCTCTGCAAGATCGTATAATCCCAGAAGCTGCAAAAGCTCATGATCCGGTGCGGAACATGATTGTTGCTGAGGGCTTCGCTGATAATATAAGCCTGCAGAGCCACCTGACTCTGACGGTCGCGCTGTGAACCGCTGGCATCCATCAGAATATCCACAACAAACTCAGAATTATTTCTGCGGTTTGTTTTTACAAACAGCTTGCCAGGGTCTTCCTTTCGCCCCACCTTCCACAAAAGCCTGGGAACGATCGCTCCCGACCAGGCCATACTGTCCTCCGGCTCGCTCCGGCGGTTCAGGGAACGCTTCAATTCATCTGTCAGCTGCTCAATATTCCGCGCAAGCATATTGCGGCTGTTGCGGAACATGACCTTATTTTTTTCGGCATGGCGCCGGGCATTGACAAACTGTGCATTCGTCAGAACCGGATTCTGCAGTATCCCGTCTGTCAGATAAAGGCTGCAGTCTACATGGGCGCCGCGGCACAAACGCTGATTCAGCCGTTTCTGCTCCGTCTCAGATAGGTAAGAACGGCCATAGTTCAGCTCTATATAGGAATACATCTTTGCTGCGGCCTCTTCCGTAATTACAACAATCTTCTGCTTCCCTTTCTGCTTTTTTTCTTCCTCCGCTTCGTCCTGCTCCTCGTTTAAAACCGTCACCTGACTGTTCACCTTATTCAGATACTGCTCCAGCATATCTTCTGTCATTTCCTCTTCCAGGAAATCACTCCAGTCAAATTCCTTCAGATCCTCCATGGTCACCTCCAGCACATGCTGAAGCTCCCCGTGTTTTCGCACAAAGCTCTTGTCAATCAGCGTATTGTACAGCTCGTCCGCCGTCCGAATGATATCCATGATATCCTCCGTATCTTCTAACGCCACAATTTTTTGAACGGCCTCTTCAATCATTTTTTCGCAATGCCAGTTTCCCATCAGATAGCCCCGGATCATGGCAATTTTGATCCTGCCCGGCAAAGAACCGCTCATTCGGTGAAAGGACAGGTCCAGCAAATCAGAAAATGCTTTTTCCCTGAGCTCCCATACACCGGGACGCTCCTGCGCAATCCTTCGGTACACGGCAGCATCCACACAGAGCTGAGCCAGCTCTGTCAGGGGCTGCTCCTGGGCGCCGTAATATACCTTTTTCACCATATACATAGCCAGCTCATTCCGGTCAAAATACCGTGCAAAGGCTCCCTGCTTCACAGCATCGTACATCGAAATATATTTAGAACGGGAGTAGGACTCCATATCCAGCTTCGTATCGAGCTGATAATTTCCGCTGACCGTCCACATCAGATTTCGTATTCTGTTTTCCGCCTCCAGCTGCAGTTCCTCGTCATCATATATCAGCTCCACAGTCCCGCATTCCTCCCTTCTCTTCCGTCATCGTATATCCCCCGCAGCGCCGCACGTTGTTTTTCCTTGCTTTCTCCATACATCATCCGCAGCGCTGCACCTTGTCTTTCCCTGCCGCCGCCATAGCGGACTTGCTGCGCCGAACCTTGCTTTCCCGCTCCGTTCTTTCATGCAAAAATATCCGCAGGCGTCCAGCTCGCCGGAATCCTCGTCATAACGATGTCCTCCACCAGCTCCCTCTCAAACAGGTCAAAGCTCTTATTCACAATTCCCATCCTGATAGCCAGCCGCGGCGCCAGGCCCGCCCGTACTGTCTTCAACGCCCCGATCAGGCCCCTCAGATCCAGCGGCTTCGTCGATATCTCATTGTTATTTGCCTTCGTCTGCAAATCCAGGAACAAACCGCTGACCTGTTCCAGACCCTCCTTCTTAAAATCAGGAAACAGGCTGGTCAGAATATACGCCAGAGTCTCCTCCGTCGGCGCTGGCATTTCGATCACGAGGAAACGGGACACCAAAGCTTCATTCAGCTCCCGTGTACCTGCATATCCATAATTCATCGTACCGATAAATCTGGCTGCCTCATGCAGCTCTATCTTGTCATAGCCCGGCACGTCAAGAATGCGGCGGTAATCCAGTGTCGCATGGAGCACGGAAACAGCATCGTTTTTCGCCATATTGACCTCGTCAAAAATGCCGAAGCCTCCGCCTACGGCACAGTCATACACCGGGCCGGTACGAAGCTGCACCTCATTATTTCGGAACGTATCCGTGCCAATCAGGGCGCTGCTGTCCATATTTACATGGAATGAAATGTTCCAGGACGGACGGCCGAATACATAAGCCAGATTCTCCGCCAGAATATTTTTTCCGGTAGCCTTAGTCCCGGTCAAAAGGATGTTCTCACCCTGGAGCAAAGCAGCGGCGGCCATTTCAAAGGTCTCCCTTCCATAATAAGGCAGTGCCGGAACGTTAATCCGGCGTTTCAGACCTTCTTCTACAGGATACCTTTGACGGAACTGTGCAATAGACTGCAGCAGTCCCGGATCGACCTTCTGCTCCTCCAAAGATTTTAAAATATGGTCCATATCATTATTTTCTCCTTATGATCTTTTTTTCCGGGTGCCATCGAAGCGTATCTGTTGACCGAATGCTTCTTCTGCAGCCTGAATTTATATCTCCGTAAATGAATACCTCTCTTTTATTCCAGATGCAGTAATATCATAAATAATCGTGCCATCCTGCTGCACGGTCTTTTCAAAGGTCACATCCTTCCCCTTAAACTTCTGCTTTAAAAATGCGTCAATATCTTCAATTTCCACTTCTTCAATAAAAACATCTCTCATCTGATTGTTGGCGCATTGATTAAAAATCTCCCATACCGTCTCGTAACATTTCATGTCTTTCTCTCCTTCTTCTCTAAACACCTGCCAGCTTTGCTGCCCGGATCTTCAATAGCTCGCCGGTCAGTTCTACTGCCACCTCTTCCTTGCTCATCAGCTTCAGCTCCTGAATTTCCTTTTCAGTTATCAGCGTCACAACATTGGTATCCGTGCCGAATCCTGCTCCTGCTACTTTAACATTATTCGCTGCGATCAGATCCAGATGCTTTTTCACCAGCTTTTCTTTCGCATGCTCCACCATCTGTTCGGTTTCCATTGCAAAGCCGCAAAGCACCTGATGCGCTTCTTTCCGCTCTCCCAGCCACGCCAGGATATCCTGGGTTCTCTCCAATGCAATATTCAATTCTCCGTCTTTCTTTTTTACCTTCTGTTCAGACACCACCGCCGGCCGGTAATCTGCCACCGCCGCTGCTTTTACGATAATGTCCTGCTGTCCTGACCGCGAACTCACCGCCTCAAACATCTCCTGGGCCGATCTGACCGGGACCACTGTCACTCCCACAGGAGGATCCAGATTTGTCCGGCCGCTCACAAGCGTCACCTCGGCCCCTCTCTGACGGCAGACCTTCGCGATCGCATAGCCCATTTTCCCCGTAGAGTGATTCGAAATAAAGCGCACCGGATCGATCGCTTCCATTGTGGGACCGGCCGTAACCAACACCCTCAGCCCTTCCATATCCTTTTCCAACGCAATCTCATTCAGGATATGCTCCAGGATCAGACGCTCCTCTGGGAATTTCCCCTTTCCCGTATCTCCGCAGGCCAGGTACCCCGTTGCCGGCTCAATTACCTTCCAGCCATATTTCTGCAACAGCCTCTGATTATCCTGCGTCACCGGATTTTCATACATCCGGGTATTCATCGCTGGAGCGATCAGCTTCGGGCACTGACAGGCCAGCAGTGTCGTTGTCAGCATGTCGTCAGCCAGGCCGTGGGCCAGCTTCGCCATGACATTTGCCGTAGCCGGAGCCACCACCGCAATATCCGCTTTCCTGGCAAGCTCTACGTGCTCTACCTGGAACTGAAAATTCCGGTCAAAGGTATCCACCAGACATTTGTTTCCGGTTAACGACTCAAACGTAATCGGATTGATAAACTGCGTCGCATTTTTTGTCATGATCACATGCACATCTGCATGCTGCTTTTTTATCAGGCTCGCCAGATTGGCCGCTTTATAGGCGGCGATACTTCCGGTCACACCGAGAATCACTGTTTTTCCCTTCAGCATTTTCTCTTTGTCCTCCACTTACGATCCATTTTCTGTTCATTCGGATTTCCATGCTGCAATCCGGCTCTTGTATGTTATATTGTCAGTTTTTTCATCACACTGCCGGCTTCTTCACGTTACACTGCCTTCCACAGCAGCCTGCACTCCTCAAAAACAGCCTCCAACCGTCCTGTATCCTTCATCCAGGAAAGATAGGAACGCACCGTGCTTCCCACCAGTGCATACTGTTCAAAATTCATGACCAGACCGTAGTCCTGAAACAGTCTCTGCAGAATCTCCTCAAATCCCCGGGGCGATGCGCAGAGAGAAGCAATCTTTTCCGCAATCTTCACTACCTTGTCAATATTGATTTGTGCAAGAGAAGCGATATCCTCCGAGGCTGCCGCATGAGCCGGGACAAACATCGACGCTTTCATTTCCTTCACTTGCTCCAATGTCTGCAGATATGCCGCCACATCGTAAATAAAACCGATCTGATACTTTTCCAGCGTCTCCCCACTGGAAAGGCAGTCTGCCAGATATACAACATCATCACTGGTCCGAAATCCCACCATATCAAAAAAATGCCCCGGAAGAGAAATCATCTGAAGCCCCTCCGGAAGCTTGTCCCCGGTAAGCGCTTCTGCGTTGCTTTCCTGGGCAAGCAAAAATTTATGTCTCAGATCCTTCGGCGGAAACCCACCGTATAAAAATGCAGGCTCCAGGATTGTGTGATTTGTAAAATCGCATTCTATTCCCGGTGCGTAAATATGACAGCCAGTCTGCCCCTGAAGGTATTTATTTCCTCCGATATGATCCGCGTTGGAATGGGTATTGTAAATCGCAGTCAGATGCCACCCATTCTTGTCAAGAATCTGCCGTACTTTTCTTCCCGCCTCCTTATCACTTCCACTGTCGATCAGACACACATCTGTTTTATTCAGCCGGAACAATCCGATTTTAGCCGGACTCTGTATATAAAAGCTGTTAGCGCCAACCTGCTGCAATTCATACATATGGTTCACTCCATTCTCTTAAGTATTTTTTGTTTTTCACCATTTCCCATTATAACGATTTTTTCTATAAAAAACAATCCCTGCAAAAAAAGGAAAAATGACAGCGCAGATGATATTGTTTTTCTTTGCATACATCCCTTTTTCCACTTTTCCGGATATTGTGCAAATGCCAAAGACATGGTATACTGCGGTTGTAATTGTATTGTATCCCCACAGGAAATGCTTTGTCTGCCGCAGTACAGAGTGCAAGGGAGGATACGGGAAGATTTCCGGCGCATCACAGATGCTTCCGCAGAAGGCACCATACCAGAATGGACGGTAACCTGACAGATCCTCTTTCCGGCTCCTGCAATCAGCTATGTGCGGCAAAATACAGCCATTTCTGAACAAGGGAATAATAACAAGGAGGAAAAGTGAATATGAACACAAAAATCAACACATCGCAACTCGTCATTCTCGGTCTGATGACCGCAATTCTGCTGCTCATGGCATACACCCCCCTGGGGTATCTGAACATCGGCCCGCTTGCTATTACGTTCAATGTGATCCCGGTGGCAGTGGCAGCGATTACCCTGGGACCTGTAGGCGGAGCTATCACCGGAGCTGTCTTCGGACTGACCAGCTTTCTTCAGTGCATCGGCGTCGGCGGAGTCAGCCAGATGGGCGCAGTCCTGTTCGGCATCAACCCGGTTCTCGCCTTTATTCAGCGCTTTGTTCCACGGCTTCTTGACGGTCTTCTTCTGGGATATATTTTCCGGGGAATGAAAAAGATTTCCAATACATCCATCGCCTGCCTCGTGACGGGCTTCTGTTCTGCCTTTTTGAACACAGCGTTTTTTATGAGCGCGCTGGTTCTCCTTTTCGGCAATACCGAATACATGCAGGGACTTATGGGCGGAAAAAATGTGATCGCTTTTATCTGCGGATTCGTCGGCATCAATGCCGTATGCGAAATGATCTCATCCACGATCATTACCGGCGCTGTCGGCATGGCTTTGTATAAGGCGCGCCTGATTCCCGCAGCAAAACGTTCCAATGCTGCGGCATAAAGCAGAATAAATTCTGGAGGAGATAAACATGGTTTTAGCTGTTGATATCGGAAATTCCAACATCGTCCTTGGATGTTTTGAGGATGAAAAAATTCTTTTTATAGAAAGACTTTCCACCAATCAGAACTGTACTGCCCTGGAATATACTATAATGATTAAAAACATCATTGAGCTCAATCATTTAAGCAATCACTCGTTCCACGGGGGAATTATTTCATCTGTAGTTCCATCCGTTACGGACACGGTAAAGCAGGCTATGATCCGTCTGACCGGGAAACCTGTCATGGTCGTCGGTCCCGGTGTCAGGAACGGCCTGAAGATCAAGCTGGACAATCCAGCACAGCTCGGCAGCGACCGTGTAGCAGATGCAGTAGCAGCGATCCATGATTATCCCTGCCCTCTGATCATTGTCGACATGGGTACTGCCACCACGATCTCGGCAGTTGACCGCGACAAAAACTTCCTCGGCGGTATGATCATACCGGGACTTCGTGTGTCACTGGATTCCCTCACGATGCGTACCTCCCAGCTCCCGAAGATCAGCCTGGAGCCGCCTAAAAAGGTCATCGGTTCAAACACCATCGACTGTATGAAAAGCGGTATTATCTACAGCACGGCAGCAAGTATTGACGGCGTCATCGAACGTATTGAGGAAGAACTTGGGGAAAAATGTACGGTTATTTCCACAGGAGGGCTTTCCCGGGCCATTATTCCGTTCTGTAAGCGGGATATTATCATCGACGACCAGCTGCTTCTTAAAGGGCTGATGATCATTTACAACAAAAACAAATCAAAATAAATACAATACAATTTATACCAAAATAAAAATATCTTCAGGCGGAGGCCTCTGCTGCATAGTCCGCCTGAAGATATTTTTTTCATCCCTTCTCCGTTCAGCTCTGCTTTATAAAATCAGATCGCCCTTGTAGCTTCCTTCAGCCACTCCTGCTCCTCTTTTGTCAGATAAGGCGCGATCGTATCATACACCTGTGCGTGGTACGAATTCAGGAGGCCTCTCTCCTGCCCGGTCATCTGATCCGCATCAATTCCCTCCAGATCGAAGGGCACCATGGTCAGATGCTCAAAGTGCATAAACTGTCCGAAGGACGTCTTCTCCGCCTTTTTGCAAACGATCATATTCTCATGACGGATACCGTACTGCCCCTCCACATAGTACCCCGGCTCGTCGGAGGTGATCATCCCCTCCTCAAATACTGCGCTGTCATTGCGCTCCGGTACTATCTTCCAGCGGAAGCCGTTCGGTCCCTCGTGTACATTCAGGTAATATCCCACGCCATGGCCTGTTCCATGGTTGAAATCTGCCCCCATTTCCCAGAGTGGGCCTCTTGCAAGATAGTCCAGATTCAGCCCGCAGCAGCCATAACGGAATTTGGCGGCGGCCAGATTCAGTGTCCCCCGCAGGACCGCAGTGAAAAACTTTCTCTGCTCATCAGTGATCGGCCCCATGACGATGGTTCTCGTAATGTCCGTGGTGCCCTCCAAATACTGTCCGCCGGTATCCGCCAGCAAAAGTCCCTTCGCCTCAATCGGCACGTCGGTTTCCGGCGTCGCCGAGTAGTGGTTCATCGCCGCATGCGGCCCGTAAGACATAATATAATCAAAGCTGTTTCCTAAAAAGTTTTCCTGCTCCGCCCTCAGCGCTTCCAGCTTTGCCATCGCACTCAGCTCCGTGATCGTCATTTTTCCGACGTTCTTTTTCAGCCAGTAAATGAATTTCGTCACGGCCACACCGTCCTTGATGTGCGCGATCCGTTCATTTTCCACCTCCACCGGGTTCTTGACCGCCTTCGGAAGCAGCGTCAGATTCTCCTCATCCAGAATCTCCACATCTCCCGGAACGCTGCCTGCCAGCCGGCTGTTTACCTTTGCCCTGCAAAGCAGTACCCGTTTTCCTGCCTCCAGAGATGATGCGTAGGAATAAATATCGTCATAGGGCCGCAGCGTCACACCGTCTTTGCCAAGAGCAGCCTTCACCTCATCAGAAAATGCCTTCTCATTTGCAAACAGATAAATTTCCTCCCGGGTCATAGCCAGATGGGAAAGCACCACCGGATTGCAATGCACGTCGCCGCCCCGGATATTCAAAAGCCATGCGATGTCGTCCAGCGAAGTCAGAAGAAATACATCCACGTTCTTCTCCTGCATTTTTTCCCGTATTTCCCTGCATTTATCACTGCGGGATCTTCCGGCCCATTTTACCGCAAGCTCACTGACCGGCTCGCAAGACAGCGCCGGCCTGTCCTCCCAGATCTCTCCCACAAGATCCTCTGTCCCATTGAGGGATACATGGTTCTTTTTCAGCTTCTCCTCCAGGTCTGCCGCCGCCTTCGCGTTCACGGTGCGTCCGTCAAACCCAAGGCACTGCCCCTCCTTCAGATTTTTCTCAAGAAACTCATGCACGGTGGGAACCCCCGGCTCTCCCATTTTAAACAGCGTCACCGTACTGCCCGCAAGCTGCTGCTCTGCCTGGATAAAATAACGGCCGTCTGTCCACAGCCCTGCCATCTCCCGGGTCACCACAGCCGTACCCGCAGAACCAGTAAAGCCTGTCATATATTTTCTGCATTTAAAATAATCCCCCACATACTCCGACGCATGAAAATCATCCGTGGGAATCAGGTAGGCATCCATCCCTTTTTCTTTCATCAAAGAGCGCAGCGCCGCAAGACGCTCCGGAATTGTATTGCTCATATCTCTTTTTCCTTTCTGTTTTGTTACAATGTCTCTGTCAACCGGACATATTATAACAGATGCAGCGATAAAATGAAAGCAAAACCTCTGCAGCGAAAACAGCGTACCTATCGCATTCCACCACTGCAAAAAGGCGATACGGGAAAAATCCCATATCGCCTTTCGTACCATACTGTCTGATCCTCTTACGAGTTCATGCCTGTCAGAGCTGTCTGTACAAGATTACTCTTCGATGTCAGCGTACATGAAGTACCAGTATCCGTAAGCTGAATGCCAGGACCCTGTGATCTTGCTGCTCTGCAGCCAGAAGTCATTGTAGTATGCCAACGGGCAGCAAGCTGCATCTTCCATCAGGATGTCCTCAGCCTCATGGAGTGCTGCGGAACGCTCCGCCGCATCTGTTGTAGAACGAGATACGTCCATAGCTGCATCATAAGCTTCGCTTGAATACTTACCATCGTTGTTTCCGTTTGTAGAGTACAGAAGATCCAGCATGTTGGACGGATCATCGTAGTCTCCTACCCAACCGTTACGAGCAATCTCAAACTCACCGTTACGACGCATCGGTGTGAAGCTTGACCACTCAACGATCTCAACCTCAAGAGTTACACCGATCTCCTTCCATGCATCCTGCAGGTACTCTGCAACCGCTTTGTGGTATCCTGCATCGTTAGTGCTGTAGTGCAGAACCGGAAGTCCTTCTCCGTTCGGATAACCAGCTTCTTCCAGAGCAGCCAGTGCGCCGTCAATATCAGCAGTTGCACTCATGTACGGCTCGCCGCCGTTTGCATTTGCTGCAAAATCAGTTCCGTCTGTATCCTTCCAGCCTTCGCCGATAAAGTTTGTTGCCGGTGAATAGGTTCCCTGCATCAGAGTGTTAGCGACATATTCTCTGTCAATAGCCAGGTTCAGAGCCTTACGAACCAGCGGGTTGTCAAACGGTTCAACCTGCGTATTGTAGGAAATATAGTAAGTACCGATGATCGGCTCTACATAGAACTCGTCGCTGTCTGCCAGGCTCGGGATTTCCTCTGTCGGAACATCCTTGATCATAAGAACTTCACCGTTCTGATATGCGCTGTAGGATGCGTTTGCATCTTCGATCAGGTTCCATTTGATACTTCCAAGTTTGATTGCATCTGCGTTCCAGTAGTTCGGGTTCTTGCTCATGATAATGTGTGAACCCGGTACCCATTCTGTTACCATGAACGGTCCGTTAGAAACGTATGTGGACGGATCAATTGCCCATGCATCGCCGTTTGCTTCTACTGTAGCTTCCTGAACCGGGCTCAGGGTAGCAAATGCTGCAAGGCTGTCAAAATATGTGCACGGTGCAGAAAGCTTAACTTCCAGTGTTTTATCATCCGGTGCTGTAACTGCCAGGGCATCCAGATCACCGTCAATAGCTTCTGAAAAACCTTCTACCATACCGAGAACGGTCTCTGCATACGGAGCTGCTACTTCCGGATCACAAACACGCTTCCAGCTGTAAACAAAATCATTTGCTGTCAGGTCACTTCCGTCTGACCATTTCAGGCCATCACGAAGATGGAAGGTCCAGGTGAGACCATCCTCAGATGTTTCCCATGTCTCTGCCTGTCCCGGTGCAATCTGTCCATCCTGATCAACTGTCAGCAGACACTCAAATGCATGCAGAATCATGTTTCCACCATCTACAGCACTGTTCAGAGCCGGGTCGATTGTTTCCGGATCAGGACCAACCTGAACGGAAAGCTGTTTACCTTCTGCTTCTTCTGCCGCCGCAGTCATTACAGTTCCGGAAACCATGGATACTGTCATTGCTGCTGCAAGCAATACACTGATTACTCTCTTTTTCATCATATCCTCCTTATAGGTTTGATAATTTATGCGAACAGCGTTTTGCTGAAACACATCAAAGTTTACAATTGAGCTCCGGCAAACCGAAAGCCCTGACGTCCGTTCTAATTTACCTTCTCAAGGTTATGGCACGCCGCATAATGTCCCTTGCTGACCTCGCGCCACTTCGGAACCTCTGCCGCACACTGCTCTGTCGCATATGGACATCTTGTGCGGAATCGACAGCCTGACGGCGGATTCAACGGACTAGGCACATCTCCCTTCAGAACAATACGCTTGTTTGCCCTTGCCACCTTCGGGTCTGCGATCGGAATCGCAGAAATCAGACTCTTTGTATATGGATGCAGGCTATTGAAAATCAGCTCATAGCTGTCTGCCAGCTCTACCATCTTTCCGAGATACATAACGCCGATTCGGTTGGAAATATGCTTCACTACGGAAAGGTCATGGGCGATGAACAGGTACGTAAGCCCCATCTCTGCCTGAAGATCTTCAAACATATTGACCACCTGCGCCTGGATGGAAACGTCCAGCGCTGAAATCGGCTCATCGCAGACGATAAATTTCGGATCTACAGCCAGTGCCCGGGCAATACCGACACGCTGGCGCTGTCCGCCGGAGAACTCATGGGGATAACGGTTCGCGTGCTCTGAATTCAATCCTACACATTCCAGCAGCTTCTGGATCTTGTTGTATCGGTCCTCCTTGGAGGATGCCAGCTTATGGATGTCGATGGCCTCTCCCACGATGTCGCCCACAGTCATACGCGGATCCAGGCTGGCATACGGATCCTGGAAAACGATCTGCATCTCCCGGCGGTACGGCTTCATATCCACTGCGGTCTTTTTGCCGTATTTCGGCTGTCCGTTCTCCATCAGGTCATTGCCGTTTTCATCCATCAGCGGCACGTTTCCGCTGTCAAACAGAACCTTGCCGTCATAAATAATGCGTCCCTTGGTGGGCTCATACAAACGCAGCAGGGATCGGCCTGTCGTTGTCTTTCCGCAGCCGGACTCTCCTACGAGTCCCAGCGTCTCTCCCTTGTTGATGAAGAAAGATACATCATCCACTGCCTGCACGTATTTTTTGTTCTTTCCAAATCCTCCCGCCGGAAAATACTGGTAAAGATGTTCTACTTTGAGTAATTTCTCGCTCATTTCTCACTTCCTCCTTCCAGCTCGGCTTTCTGGTTCATCCAACATGAAGTATAATGGACGTCTCCGAAGAACATCACCGGAGCCTTCTCCCGCAAACAAATCTGCATACAATTGTCACAACGGGAAGCGAAGGGGCAGCCCTTCGGGGGATTCAGGAGATCCACCGGCGTACCTTCAATAGGAACAAGACGCTCATGCACCTTACTGTCCATCCTCGGGATACTGCGGATCAGTCCCTTTGTATATTCATGCCTTGGATTATAAAATATATCATCGGTGGTACCGTACTCTACGATATTTCCAGCATACATAACCGCAATATGGTCGCACATGCTGGCAACGACTCCCAGGTCGTGGGTGATCATCATGATCGCCATTCCCAGCTTATCCTTCAGTTCCATCATCAGCTCGAGGATCTGCGCCTGAATCGTCACGTCCAGAGCTGTCGTCGGCTCGTCCGCAATCAGCAGCTTTGGCTCACAGGCCAGTGCAATGGCAATCATGACACGCTGTCTCATACCGCCGGAAAGCTCATGCGGATACTGCTTCAGACGTTTTTCCGGCTCATTGATGCCCACAAGCTGCAGCAGCTCGATGGCCCTGGCCTGGATCTCGCTCTTGGACTTATCCGTATGGAGCTTTAAAACCTCCCGAATCTGATTTCCGATCGTGTATACCGGATTCAGACTCGTCATCGGATCCTGGAAAATAATTGCAATCTCATTGCCCCGCATTTTCTGCATCTCTTTTTCTGACATGTCATTTACACGGTGCCCGTTGAAATCCAGCGTTCCTCCCAGCAGTTTGCCGGGATATGCAGTCAGTCCCATGAGACTGTAGGCCGTTACAGACTTACCTGAACCGCTCTCGCCTACGATTCCCAGAACTTCTCCCTCTTTTATATGAAATGACACATCATTCAGCGCCTTTACCTCTCCGGCCGGTGTGAAGAAAGAGAGGCGTTCATGCTCGATATTAACTAAATATTCACTCATTTTTGCTCTCCTTCCTTAATTTTTCATCTTCGGGTCAAAGGCATCTCTCAGACCGTCACCCAGCAGGTTAAAGCCAAGGATGATCAAGCTGATCAATGCTGCTGGAATGAACAGCAGGTACGGATATGTATTAAATCCGTTGATCGCATCGCTGGCAAGACTTCCAAGAGAAGGCATCGGCACTGCAACTCCAAGGCCCAGGAAGCTCAGGAAGCTCTCTGTAAAAATGGACGACGGAATCTGCAATGTCGTGGTAACGATCAGCGTACCGATACAGTTCGTCAGCAGATGCTTCTTGATGATTCTTGCATTGGATGCGCCCAGAGCCCGGGCCGCCGTTACGTATTCGCTTTCCTTTAAGGTTAATATCTGGCTTCGCACCATACGGGCCATACCGCCCCAGTATAAAAGAGCAAATACGATGAAAATACTGATCAGATTTCTTCCGAGAACCTGGATCCAGCCGAAGCCCGGCATCGCAGACAAATTTTCAAGAGGCGCCTTCAGTGCAAAGGACAGCAGTACGATCAACAGAATATCAGGTATCGTATATATGATGTCCACGATTCGCATCATGATGATATCAACCCATCCTCCGAAAAATGCTGCGATGGAACCGAAAATGGAACCAACCACGAGGATAATGACTGCCGCCACCAGACCGACGATCAGGGAGACACGGCTTCCCATCATCACGCGGATCGCATAGTCACGTCCATGCTTGTCGGTACCCAGGAAATGCGGGAATACCTTTTCTCCTGCATCAATCCGCTCCTGCTCCTCCTCTGAATATTCCATCGGCGCGAGATGCTCGCTGCCCCGGATCTGCTGCTCATAGCTGTACGGATAAAAAGCAGGAACAAAAAATGAAAATATCATAATAATAACGATAACCACAAGGCTGACCATCGCCACCTTATTTTTCAGCAGGCGGCGCATACCGTCTTTCCAGAAGCTGACGCTGTCCCGCATAATTACAAGACTCTGCTTTTCTTCATTTGAAGCGGGAAGGAAATCATCCGGATTCAGTCGTGCCTGGAAGCTTAATGGATTTGGATTTTCTTTCATCTTGTCTTCCCTCCTTATTTCAGTTTGATACGCGGGTCTACGATCTTGTAGACAATATCAACAACAACGTTCATTAACACCATCAAAGTTGCCAGGAAAATCGTGGTCCCCATGATAACGGTATAGTCACGGTTCGTAATAGATCCGATGAATTCGCTGCCCAGTCCCGGGATCGTAAATATCTTCTCTACGATAAAGCTTCCCGTAACGGTATATGCAAGCAACGGTCCCATGTAGGTTACGATCGGCAATATTGCATTTCGCAGCGCATGCTTGAAAAGGCTGACAAACTGATTCAGACCCTTTGCTTTAGCTGTACGCATGTAATCCTGTCCCAGAACGTCCAGCATCGAGGACCGCATCAGACGGGTAATATAAGCCGTTGGATAAAAAGCCAAAGCCGTTACCGGCATAATATAGTGCTTCCAAGTAGAAAGTCCAAGTGTGGGGAGCCATCCCAGACGCACACCGAATACATACATAAGCAGTGTGCAGATAACAAAGCTGGGCACCGCTATTCCGCAGGTCGCTATGACAATAATGATATTATCGCTTATTTTTCCCCTGTTCAGCGCTGAAATACAGCCCAGCGGTACACCAATACAGAAAGCTACCAAAACGGCTATTCCTCCGAGCCTTGCCGATACCGGGAACTTCGTTGAAATAATCATGGAAACGGTACGTCCGCGCTGCTTCAGGCTGTCACCAAAATCTCCGTGAACTGCATCCTTCATATAGGTGAGGTACTGTTCAAACAGCGGCTTATCCAGCCCATATTTCTCCTCCAGGGCTGCCATTGCCTTCGGACTGACTGCTTTCTCTGACAAAAAGGGACCGCCGGGCACCATATTCATCAGGAAAAACGTTAATGTGGCGACTAACCAGATCGTGACGATTGCCATACCCAATCGTTTTAAGATGTACTTTACCATTCTGCATTTCTCCTTTTCTTTTTACAAAAAGGGCCCGTATAGAAAATCTATCAGCCCATTTAGTACAAATAAATATATGCAAAAATATGTTTTGGATCCTGATAATTTCACAGCCTCTCCGTTTACCGGAAAACATGCATTGCTGTGCAGTTGTAAAGTAATAATGCACAAGAAAACAACACATTTATTCTATTGAATTTCGACATATATGTCAAGTAAATCATGTCAAAAAAGACGCTTAAATTCTTCCAGGCTCCAACAAATGTATTTATATCACAGAAAAAAACGCAAAAAAAGCCCGAAAGCACTGCTTCCAGTACTTTCAGACTTTAAAACAGGGGTTGAGAGAATCGAACTCCCACTAAGAGTTTTGGAGACTCCTGTCATACCACTTGACCAAACCCCTATATGATAACTCACCAGATATTTATATCACAGAACCGGTGAGTTGTCAAATCAATTTTCAAAAATTTTCACTTATATTTCTCAGCTATATTTTTTTCACAGAATCGCCGCTATCGCATCCCGAACGTTTCGGACCCCGGTGAGCTTTATCCCCTCCACCCTGGAAGCCTGCTTTCTGCATACCTCCGGAAGGATCACAGTGTCAAAACCCAGCTTTTTCGCTTCCCGGACACGCTGCTCCGCCATGCTGACGGAGCGTACCTCACCGCTGAGTCCCACCTCGCCGAAGGCAATCGTCTTCTCATCAATCGGCACATCCTTCATGCTGGAAGCCACCGCCAGGATAATGCCGAGATCCAGAGCTGGCTCGTTCATCCGGATACCTCCTGTGATATTGACGTATGCATCGCAGGAGGACAGGCCCATCCCTGCCCGCTTTTCCAGAACGGCCATCAGAAGATTGACCCTGTTCAGATCCGTCCCTGCGGCAGTCCTGCGGGGGAAAGCAAGATTGCTCCGGCATACCAAAGCCTGCACCTCCAGAAGCACCGGCCTTGTCCCTTCCATCGTACACGTCACAATGGAACCGGAGGCTCCCTCCGGCTTTCCCTCCAGCATGTACTCAGAAGGATTCGGCACCTCCCGAAGCCCCGACTCCCGCATCTCGAATACGCCGATCTCATTCGTGGAGCCGAAGCGGTTTTTGACACCCCGGAGCACGCGGTACGCTGCATGGCGGTCTCCCTCAAAATAGAGAACGGTATCCACCATATGTTCCAGCACCCTTGGCCCGGCCACAACACCTTCCTTCGTCACATGGCCGACAATGAAAATAGATATGTTCATTCCCTTGGCAATCTGCATCAATACCCCGGTGGATTCCCTTACCTGGGAAACACTTCCCGGCGCAGAGGCCACGTTCTCATTGTACATGGTCTGAATAGAGTCTATGATGACGACCTCCGGGCCCACCCGGGTAATCGTTTCCCGGATGTCCTCCAGATTTGTCTCACATAAAATCATCAGATGGTCTGTGAAATTCCCCATGCGTTCCGCCCTCATGCGGATCTGCTGCAGCGACTCCTCGCCGGAAATATACAGCACCTTTTTTTCTTTCTGAGAAAGGTTCCGGCACATCTGAAGCAGGATCGTGGACTTTCCGATGCCGGGGTCTCCCCCCACCAGCACCAGAGAGCCCTGAACGATACCGCCGCCCAGCACCCGGTCCAGCTCATGGATGCCGGTACTCATTCTGGCGGTCTCGCTGATCTCTATCTGTGAAAGCGACCTGGGCCGTGCAGCCTCCCGTCGGCTGCTCTCGGACGTCAGCGTCTTTTTCGCCGCTATCCTTGGTTCTTCCGCAAAGGAATTCCACTCTTTGCAGCCCGGACACTGTCCCATCCATTTAGCCGATTCAAACCCGCAGTTCTGGCAAAAAAATACGCTCTTCGCCTTTGCCATTTACAGCTTCACAACCTTCACCGGCACGCTCGTATCACTTGCGCCGATCTCGACACTCAGCACCAGCTTGCCTCCCATATTCGTCTTCATCGTGCCGATATTTGTATCATCAATATAAATCTTATACTCAGCGTCCTCCTCCAGACCAAGGATAATCTGTGCGTCCTTCACGCCCTCTACTGAAAAGGATATGCCGTTCTCTGTGGCATAGAAATCATATACCGCCGTTCCCGGAACGGACTCATAAACAAACATCCCGTTCTTCTCAAGCTTCGTAATATCTGCATATGTTTTTACTTTGTATAAATCGCCGTCATGCTCATAATCAGAGCGTTTTGCTTTCTGCTCCAGCCCATAATCCCCAAAACTCAATGTTCCATTTGCCTCTGTGCGTATAAGCTCTTTAATTCCTGACATTTTCATGCCCTCCTGATTTTGTCTTTCGTCCACCGCCCCTGCAGTACAAAATTAACTTCTGTAAAATTTTTTAGCTGCGGCCTGAACGATTATATGAGTTTATTGAAATATTATTCTATCATAAACAGTTTCTGAATTCCAGTCTTTAGACAGAAAATACAATCTTTCCCTTCCTGCTGGAAACAGACACCGTATCGCCGGCCTTCACATGCCCTGCAAGAATCTCCTCCGCCAGCGCATCCTCCACCTGGTTCTGTACCGCTCTGCGCAGCGGCCGGGCGCCGTATTTTGCATCAAAGCCTGCCTTCGCAATATGCTGCTTCACCGCCGGACTGATCTTCAGCGTAATCTCCATCTGCTCCCTGCAGCGGCTGCAAAGCTCTTTCAGAAGAAGCCCTGCAATGCTGCAGATATGCTCTTCATTCAGGGAATGGAAGACGATGGTCTCGTCGATCCGGTTCAGGAATTCCGGCTTAAAGATCCGGCGTACCTCCTCCATCACGCTGCCCTTCATCGTCTCATAATTTTTCTTTTCATCACTGCCCGCGCCAAAGCCAAGGTGTTTCGGAGCTACAATGGACTGTGCCCCGGCATTCGACGTCATAATGAGGATCGTATTCTTAAAATCAATCTTCCTTCCCTGGCCGTCCGTGATGTGTCCCTCATCCAGCACCTGAAGCAGGATATTGAACACATCGGGATGGGCCTTTTCTATCTCGTCAAACAACACCACGGAATACGGATTGCGCCGTACCTTCTCGCTGAGCTGGCCGCCCTCGTCATACCCCACATACCCCGGCGGCGAGCCGACAAGGCGGGAGACACTGTGCTTCTCCATATATTCTGACATATCCACCCGTATCATGGAATGCTCACTGCCGAAAACCACATCTGCCAGAGCCTTGGAAAGCTCCGTCTTCCCAACTCCCGTAGGACCGAGAAACAAAAAGGACCCAATGGGACGGTTCGGGCTTTTCAGCCCTGCCCGGCTTCTTCGGATAGCTCTGGCAACTGCCTGCACTGCTTCCTCCTGACCGATCACCCGCTGATGAAGAAGCCTGTCCAGGTTCAAAAGCTTTTTTCCTTCCTGTTCCGCAAGCTTCTGCACCGGTATCTTGGTCCACATGGAGACGATTTCCCCGACATCCTCAGCCGTCACAGAATAAGATCTGCCCTGATATTTTGAATGAATTCGCTTTTTCTGCCGCTCTATCTTTACTTCAAGCTCCTTTTTTTCCTGATTGTATTTCTTTGCATCCTCTAACCGCCCTTCCTTCAGAGCATTTTCCCGCTCAGCCAGCAGACGCTCATGCTGCTCCTGAAGTTCTTCCTTCTGCTGCGACGCCTGATAATACCCAAGCTGTCTTCTGGCCGCCGCTTCGTCAATCAGGTCAATTGCCTTATCTGGAAGAAAGCGGTCATTAATGTATCGCTTGGAAAGCTTTACCGCAGCCTCCAGCGCTTCATCTGTAATACGTACGCCATGATGCTTCTCGTACGCCGGACGCAGCCCCTGCAGAATCTTCAATGTGTCCTCCTCCGAAGGTTCCTCAACATGCACCGGCTGGAAACGACGCTCCAGCGCCGGATCCTTTTCGATATATTTGCGGTACTCCTCTAACGTAGTAGCTCCGATCAGCTGAATCTCTCCCCTGGCCAGCGAAGGCTTCAGGATATTCGATGCATCAATGGCGCCCTCCGCGCCTCCTGCGCCGATAATCGTATGAAGCTCGTCCACAAACAGCAGCACATCGCCGCTTGCTGTCACTTCAGCGATAATTTTCTTGATCCGCTCTTCAAACTCGCCCCGGTATTTTGATCCGGCAACCATGCCTGCCATATCCAATGTCACCACGCGCTTGCCCCGCATCGGCTCAGGCACCTGATCGTTCACTACGCGCTGCGCCAGCCCCTCTACAATCGCAGTCTTTCCGACTCCCGGCTCTCCGATCAGACATGGATTGTTCTTTGTCCTCCTGCTGAGAATCTGAATAATCCGCTCCGTTTCTGCCTCTCTGCCTACTGTAACATCCAACTTATGATTTTCTGCCAGCTCTGTGAGATCCCGACTGTATTGATTCAATACCGGCGTGCTGATATCACTCTCTGATCTGGACTGCTTCATCAACTGCCTGTATCTGTCCTCCTGAAGTCCCATGGCAGACGCCAGGTCAGCATACAGCTTTTGCAGATTGACCCCCAGTGTATGGAGCAGCCTTGCCGCCACACACTCAACGTCCCGTAAAATAGAAAGAAGTATATGCTCTGTACCGATCTTTTCATATCCCAGGGCCTGTGCCGTCTGCACGCTGTCCTCCAGAATCCCCCGGGCCCGCGGCGTCCAGCTGTCCTGACCAGCTACGGCCATATCGCTTTGCGGCGCGATCAGCTGGTCTATCAGAGACTTCAGCTTTTCTTCCTCTACATGATGCGCCCTGAGTATGACGCCCGCCGTCCCCTTTTGTTCCTGTACAAGACCGACCAGCAGATGTTCAGAACCTGTATAACTGTGACCGCAGGCTTTTGCTGCTTTTATCGCCAGTCTCTGTACTAATTCGGCACTCTCTGTATAGTTATCCTGCATGAATCATCCTCCTGTTTTCCGTATTCGTCATATATTTCATCTACTATCTCATGTACCTCCATCCGGGAAATATTCTTGCATATCCCCTTCGCCAGCACTACCCGGAGCTGTCGCCGCATCTCAGCCACGGCCTGCAGCTTGTTCGCATCCAGGGCGACTACAGCGCCCCTCCTGCGGTCGATGGTCACAAAGCCTTCCTGCCGCAAAACGGAGTATGCTTTATTCACTGTATGCATGTTGATCCCGATATCTCCCGCCAGCTGTCTGACAGAAGGCAGAGCGTCTCCCTCCTGCAGTACCGAAGTAGCTATACCCATAATAATCTGATTGCGCAGCTGCATATATATGGCTTCATCACTTTGAAAATCTATCTCTATCAACATTTGTTGTTTCCTCCTTTGTGATACACATCATATAACAAATGCAGCTGTTCTGTCAACCGGATAACATGAAACCGCCCGCAGCATCTGGCTTTCGCGCTGACACCCGGGCGGATTTCTCACAAATGTATTTCTTTACAAATCAATCATGGTAACTTCAACATCTTTATCGCTTTTCTTCTCCTGTACCGGCGGCTGATACGTATAGTCCTGCTGTACCTTCTGATACTCCGGCATCTTCTTTGGCTTCTTCTTCGCCTTTGAAGGCTTCGGAACAGTTGCCGGGTCATCCTTCATAACTGCCGGCTCCGGCTTTTCCTTTTTCCGTTCTGTCATCTCCTGCTGATACTCCGGTACCTGTGGCTGGTCATTCTGCATCACCGGTTCGTCCTGCATATACGCCTGCTGAGATACTGCTTCGTCTTCAAAATAAGCCTGCTGCCCCGGATCCCGATCATAATAAGGCTGTTCCGCATAATCCTGTTCCTGAGGATAGGCCGGCGTCTGTCCCTGGGGATAGCCGTACCCACGATATTCGTTCAGCTCTGCCTTTAAGTCTTTTTTCTTTAAGATCAGATTGATCACCACAAAAAGAAGAACCACACAGAAAGCAATCATTCCGTAAAGAATTTTCATCAGTATGCTGGCTCTGTCACGGTAGCTGCTGGTCTCTGTCTTCAGTGCATTGATCGTATTTTCCGCCTCTTCCAGAGCCGTCCTGTCCACCTTTACGTAACGTGGATCCTCCGTTTCCGGCTCTGTCTCCGTCTGCTTCTCCGTTTCTGTCTGCTTTTCCGTCTCCGCCGGAGCCGCCTCTGCGCCGGAAGCAGCCCCGGATGTTTTGACATGAAGATAGTACGGATACTGTTCGCCGCTCTCAGCTGAGACAGTGATCGTCACCGTCGCTTCACCATTCACCAGCTCTGTCCCTGTAATGTCCACGATCCAGGCGTTTTCATTCGATGGAACAGGGTCGAGTTCGAGCTTTTCCGTACCTGCCGGTACTGTTACATCATATTCGGTCTTACCATACTGAAATTCCGGCGACACCTCGGCTCCTTCCGTCAGGATACCAAGAGATGCCAGAGAGTTGTCATTTGATGCACCCTCGGCCAGAGCCGTCATGCACAAACCCCATGTCAGTGTAATTACCAGCAAAAGCGCTGCTTTCCATCTGTACGCTTTCTTATTCATCATACTCTCCTTTTCGCTTCGGCCGGCGCTACGCCTCGTCGATTGCTTTTCCAATATCATTTCTGTAATACTTGTTTTCAAAGTTCACCCACTTGACGGCCTCATACGCATTTTTCCGGGCATCCTTCAGATCCGTTCCCGTCGCTGTCACTCCAAGTACACGGCCTCCGTTCGTCACAATGCCGTTCTCCCCCTTAGCGGTTCCGGCATGAAACACGTAGTAGCCGTCCTTTTCCTTGAACGCATCAAGCCCCTCGATCAGATACCCCTTCTTGTAGCTGACCGGGTATCCGTTTGAAGCCAGCACGACACATACCGCAGCATTGTCCTCAAACTCAAGGTCGATCTGATCCAGCGTACCGTCGATACATGCCTCAAATACATCCACAATATCTGTCTTCATCCGGGGCAGCACCACCTGAGCCTCCGGATCGCCGAACCTGGCATTGTATTCCAGCACCTTCGGCCCCTCCGGCGTCAGCATCAGGCCGAAGAAAATGATTCCCTTAAAAGGTCTTCCCTCCGCCGCCATGGCGTCTACCGTGGGCTGATAAATATATTTTCTGCAGAACACGTCTACTTCTTCCGTATAGAACGGGCTGGGGGAAAAGGTTCCCATACCGCCGGTATTCAGACCAGTGTCTCCGTCTCCTGCTCTCTTGTGGTCCTGGGCGGAGGTCATCGGCTTGATGGTCTTGCCGTCTACATAAGAAAGCACAGATACCTCCCGGCCGGTCATGAACTCCTCGATCACCATACAGTTGCCTGCGGAGCCAAATTTTTTGTCCGTCATAATCTCCCTAACGCCGACCTTGGCCTCCTCCAGCGTATTGCAGATCAGCACGCCCTTACCCAGAGCCAGTCCGTCGGCCTTCAGCACGATGGGGAATTTTGCGGTCTCCAGATAATCGAGGGCCGCCTGTGCATCTGTAAAATTCTCATAGGCCGCTGTCGGAATGTGATATTTTTTCATCAGATCCTTGGAAAACGCCTTGGAGCCCTCCAGGATCGCCGCGTTCTTACGCGGCCCGAATACCCGCAGCCCCTGGGCCTCAAAGACGTCCACAATGCCGCCCACCAGAGGATCGTCCATTCCCACCACAGTAAGATCAATCTCTTTTTCCTTTGCAAACGCGGCCAGAGCGTCAAATTCCATCGCTCCGATCTTTACGCACTCTGCATATTCCTCAATGCCTGCGTTGCCCGGAGCGCAGTAAATCTTCTCAACCTTCGGACTCTGCGCAATCTTCCATGCGAGCGCATGCTCTCTTCCGCCGCTTCCCACAATCAATACCTTCATCTATCGTTCCTCCAATATATGAACTCTTCCGTCTTCCACCGAAACGCATCCGTTGGCAATCAGGTCAATGGCCCTCGGCAAAATGATCCATTCTGCCTGCTCCATGACTCTGCGCTGCAAAACCTCCGGCGTATCGCCTTCCTGAATCTCTACTGCCTTCTGTAAAATAATCGGGCCCGTATCCGTGCCGCCGTCCACAAAATGCACGGTGGCCCCCGTCACCTTCACGCCCCGGGAAAGGGCCGCTTCATGTACGCCCAGACCGTAGTAGCCCGTACCGCAGAAGGCCGGGATCAGGGCCGGGTGAATATTTATGATGCGGTTCGGAAATGCATCCACCACAACCTGGGGAATCACGACGAGACAGCCCGCCAGAACGACAAGATCCGCCTCTGACTCCTGCAGCGCTTCCAGCAGGGCAAGGTTGAACTGCTCCGGGTCCGGGTAGTCCTTCCTGGTAATACACTGAGACGGAATCCCGGCCTTCGCCGCCCGCTCCAGGGCATACGCCCTTCTGCTGTTGCTGATAACCTTTACCACCTTTGCATTGCGGATATTTCCTGATTGAATCGCATCCAGAATTGCCTGCAGATTCGTTCCGCCTCCAGAAACCATTACTGTCAGTCTCAGCATAAGGTAACTCCTTTGTCTCCTGCCTCAATACCGCCGATCTCGTATACCGTCTCTCCTGCCGCCTCAATAGCAGCCTTTGCCGCTGCCACATCCTCCGGGGCAACCGCCACTACCATACCGATGCCCATATTGTAGGTATTGTACATCATCTCTTCTGCAATGTCTCCGCGCTCTGCCAGCATACGGAAGATTGCCGGTACCTGATAGCTGTCCTTTTTGATGACCGCCCGTACGCCGTCCTTCAGCATCCGGGGAACATTCTCATAAAATCCGCCGCCGGTAATATGGCTGCAGGCCTTGATACGCACTCCGGCCTCCCGGATGCTCCGCAGGGCCTTTACGTAAATTTTGGTGGGAGCCAGCAGCGCCTCGCCAAGGGTCGTGCCCAGCTCTTCATAATACGTATCCAGCGCTTCCTTTTCCATCGGAAATACTTTTCTGACAAGAGAAAATCCGTTGCTGTGTACGCCGGAAGACGCAATGCCCAGCAAAACGTCGCCTGCTTCCAGATCCTTGCCTGTGATCAGGTCCTTCTCATCTACAATACCGACTGCAAAACCGGCCAGATCGTACTCGTCTTCAGGATAAAAGCCCGGCATCTCTGCCGTCTCGCCGCCGATCAAAGCTGCGTCAGACTGCGCGCACCCTTCTGCAACCCCGCTGACAATATCAGCAATCTTCTCCGGGTAATTCTTTCCGCAGGCAATATAGTCCAGGAAAAACAGCGGTTCGCCGCCTGCACATGCAATATCGTTGACGCACATAGCTACACAGTCAATGCCCACCGTATTGTGCTTGTCCAGAATAAAAGCAAGCTTCAGCTTTGTACCCACACCGTCCGTACCTGATACGAGAGTCGGCTTTTCCATAGTTTTGAACCTTTCCATGGAAAAAGCCCCGGAAAATCCGCCGATATTCGTCAGCACCTCCGGTCTCATGGTCTTCTTGATGTGCTCCTTCATCAGTTCCACAGACCTGTAACCCGCTTCAATGTCTACTCCAGCTTTCTTGTAATCCATGATTTCCTCCCTGTGCGTTTATGATTTTTATTTAAAATCCTTTTCATTCTGCAGTCGTTCCTGACTGAGCGTCTGCCGCAGATTTATTCCCGCGAGCAACGAGCCAAGTAGCCATGCCTGCATGGATATTTGGCGACTGCCGCGAGGATCAAATACCCCGCTGCTCTACAACACTGCAAGCTTGGTCCCCCGTTGCTTACAGCGGGGTCTTTGATTTCTTCTGTCCTGCCATGTATTCCTTGTAGCCGACTTCCTTCAGCTTCGCATCCTTAGCCTCCACCTGCCCCTTCAGCTCGCCCGCATAATCCTTGACCTTCTGAAGCAGCTCCGGGTCTGAGGTAGCCAGAATCTTTGCAGCGAGGATCGCTGCGTTTGCTCCGCCGTTGATGGCAACGGTAGCCACCGGAATGCCGCTGGGCATCTGAACGATGGAATACAGGGAATCTCTTCCCCCAAGAGATGTGGTGTGCATCGGAATACCGATCACCGGCATCGGGAAAATCGCCGCGCACATACCCGGCAGATGCGCCGCCATACCTGCACCGGCAATAATTACCTTAAAGCCCTTCTCCTCTGCTGTCTTTGCATATTCAAAAAATACATCCGGCTCTCTGTGAGCAGAGATGATGGTCATCTCATAATCAATGCCGAATTTTTCCAACATATCTGCTGCCTTGCTCATCACGGGCATATCCGAATCGCTGCCCATAACAATACCTACCCTTGCCATAGTATCCGCTCCTTTTTCTTTTCTCATGTAATCCGCCCTGCGGTTTCAATGCAACCGCTCCGGGCGTTCCGCATAAAAGCACTGCTTTTAAATTCTAACCACTTCACAGGGTATTGTCAATGCCGCTTTTCCTTTTTCAGAAATTTGTACAATTCCTATTCTGCTTTTCCGGCGCTTGTTATTTCATTCGGCGCACCGAATCCCCCCTGCTTTTTATACTGCTCCGACCGCCACTCATACAGGAGGCGCATCGCTTCATCCATTCTCTTTTCATGGGCATAAAAGAACCATTTCCACTCCGAACCGCCGTCATCTGTTTCCGCAATAAATTTTACGCAGTTCTTTTTCAGCAGCTCCCGGATTTCTCTGCATTCCCCTTCCGTCCTTGCCCTGGTCAGCTCCTTCCAGCGGCATGCGCGCAAAAAGTAGTGACAAAGGGCAAGCAAGGCCAGATTAAATACCGCTCCTGTCACCGCAATCCCTCGGGGCCCCATATAAGGCTCCAGAATGTGAGGGAAAATCCACATATAAAATGGAAATACCAGGCACAGGATTCCAATATACACACAGGTACCGTATATTTTTGCCTGCCGAAGCCTTGTCCCCTTTTTCCAGAAGAGATATGCGCCCGCTGCAAACAGCACTATGCCCGCCGCCATCAGCCATATATACCCATTCATATGAATTGCCCCCTCTCCGCGCTGCTGCTTTCTATATTGTTATCTTCCGCATTATGTTTTCTGTGCTGTTTTCCGCGCTGCCGCTTTCCCACGGTCACGCTTCATCCAGCGGCCTGTTCAGCTCCTCCGTTCCCGGCAGCACGAACCTTCCGTTCTCGATCAGCGTAATCCTGCTTCCGTCCTGCCGGATCACCTCGATATGCCCGATCTCTTCATACGGAATCGTGATGTCGGTATGACATCCGAAGTATGCCTTTGCGGGATCCTCCTTCCGCAGCAGGGAAACCTCGTTGTCTCTGGCAATGATCTCCCGGCCGTCCGCATTGTAGACCGGCGTATCCTCCTGCCAGCTGTAGCACGTATCTCCGACTGCAAAATGCGGCCCCATCTTTTCTGCAATCAGGATCGGAAGCTTATCTGCAATCCCGTATTTCTTTGCCTTCACATACGCAGTGGTGTTCGTGCCGATGGCAAATTCTCCCAGCGGCAGCGTCTCATGATGATACATGACGTTTTCGAAGAAATATTCGTGATTTTCTTCTGGGGTATCAAAATTGCTGCAGGTGTAATCCTTTATCATACCGTCCCGGAATTCTACGGCAAGGTCCCGGTAGCTCAGCTCGCCCAGATATACCTGCTTCACATGGAGCAGGCCATTGGTGCCCGTCAGCTTCGGAGAGGTAAAGACCTCCCCCACCGGAATATTCACGTCCGCCACACAGTTTTCAAACAGCGTCTCCCGGGTGGGATCAGACAGGCCTTTAAGGGCCACGGTCAGGTCGGTCCGGTTGCCGTCCTTTCCCTGAATGTGGACTGCCGTTCCCTGATCCAGCGCCTGAATCAGCGTCTGCTGAAGCTTCTGGTACAATTTGTAATCCAGGGTGTTGATCTTCACCGTTTCCCGGAAGATCTCTTCAAACTGATCCCCGATCTCCGGCACCGGGAAGGCAATGATCGTAAAGCTTCTCTCTTTTCCTATTATATATTGGTTCGTAAGCTGTGCGGATTCGTTGTCCGCCGCCACGGAAAGCTTCTGCTGCTTCTCGGAAAGGCGGTATGCATCTGCCTTCGTCTCCGGCACGAAGGGGATTTCTCCGAATACCTCCACCACCGCCGGGCCGCCGTGCTCCCGGGCCAGATCCTTATACGCCTCATACGCCGTCCGCATCACGCCGAGCTTGCGCTCTATAAAACGCTTGTCCAGATAGATTGCGTTGTCCGCCCTGTGGTCGTAATCAAACTGTTTGTTGGGAACGGCCCCCGTATAGCCGATCCGCAGATGCTGGCGCTTGTTGACCGTGCTGACCGCCGCACGGTAAATAACCGGCTGCAGTCCCATTTTTTCGAAGTTCTGAATTGCCCTGCGGATCATCCGCTCAAAGCCGAGATTGTAGCGGATATTGACGGTCTTTTTCTTTGAAATATCCTTGCCCCCCATAAGAAAGCCGATCCGGTATCCTTCCGTGTACGTATCCGCCATTGCCGCTATCTCTTCTTCAGACAGCGTATTTAAAAACTCTGCCGTCCTCAGCTCATTTTCAGACACGTATTCTCCATACTGATAAAGGTAACGCAGATCCCCCAGATCAGAGTCCATAACGATTCGGACGGCAAAATCCAGGGACGGATCCACTGACTCCCGGATCCGGTCTGTCACAAACAGCTCGCTGTAATCGCTGGCAAACCAGTATACGATCTGCTGGATTTCTTTATATTCCGGCAGCTCCTCCTGCTCAAAGCAATTGTATATCTCAATGAAAAGCTCCAGCAGTACCACCGTTTCCTCCAGCTTCTTTTCAAAGGCATATACAATCATCCCCCGAAGCTCGGCATACAGAAAGCTTAGAATCTTCCCGTGTACATTGCCCAGCACCGCCACCGCATAGGCCGGATTGCCGAAGCTTTCCTCATAATGCTCCGGTAAAATGTCGCTGTACAGCTCATGATTGAGGGTTTTCCACTGCTCCAGCGTGTAACCCTTCGTCTCGCCGGAATCCACCGCCCGCTTCAGTTCTTCCATCTGCACCAGAAACTGCGCCGTTTTTCTGAAATAAACGCAAAAAGGCGCGGGAACTGTCTCTTCGGTACAGATTTCATGTATCCGCTCCATTGCCAGACAATACCGCTCCTTCAGATAATCTTCTTTTTTATTCTCCTGTTCCATTCTGACCTCCTTGCTCGTGTCCTCCTCTTCCCTCGGAAAATCAGGAAATCCGGCCGCATGCCGCAGCCTGATTCACGCCTCCGCGAAAAATACGGTTCTGGCAAATTTACATATTCACCAGACCGATACACACGATAAAAAACCATCCTGCAATAGAAATTGTGCTGAGAATCGTCCCCAGCTTGCTGCAAAAATAGGATTTGCACTCATCCTTAAAACCGATAAAGCCATACCGCAGACCGCAGAACGCCATCACAATGCCGGCAAATCCCATCGCTCCGATCCATGTATTGGCCTGTCCCTTCATAATAAAAGAAATAAAAAGCAAAATCAGCAGTACCATAAAGGATGCCACACTGAGTACCGCCGATGCAATGCTGTTCGCTGAATATTTTTTCTCTACAAACGAATAAACCTGTCGTTTTGCCATAATATCTCCTTACTGTCTTTTCTCGATCCGAAAATACCATCTGCTGGTAACCCAAAAGACTATGTATCCCAGCAGGCCGCCCAGAGTATTTAAAATAATGTCGTCCACATCAAAACAGCCCACCTGAAAAATAAGCTGGGATACTTCGATCAGTGCGCTTACCTCAAAACTCAGCAGCACGGCCTTCCAGGCCTTCCGAACATTCCTGGACAGAATCGGAAGCAGTGCCCCGAAGGGCATAAAACCGATCACATTCCCTGCCAGATTCAAAAATACTGCGCGGAATCCCAGTATCTCCCAATAGGTCAAATATCTTCGGATCTCCCGAAAAGGACAGAGATTGTAATTGTACGCCATACCGGCCGCGCCTCTTCCGTATTCTTCAGACAAAAACAGGAAATAAATCAGTCCTGCCATATAGACAAAAAACAGGCACGCACCGGATATTTTTATGCTTTTACGAATTGCCGCGGTCATCAGATCATCAAATCATCCTTGCTTTTGATTAATTTTGCTCCGCTGACCAACAGAAGTACGCCGGAGGTAACTCCCGTGACAATGATCACAATTCCCATCACAAGATTGGAAATCCCGGCATTTGCAACAGTCTTAAATACTTTTTCATTCATAGCAGCACCTATTCCTTTCCAGCTTCGGGCAGCGGTAATCCCTCTGCCCGGCACATCGTTTCACACTATTCTTCAGATAAATTATGCGCCATACTTCTCATAATATGCATCAATGGCAGCTTTCAGCTCATCGTTTATCACG
Source organism: Lachnospiraceae bacterium (assembly GCA_030524705.1). Taxonomy (GTDB): domain Bacteria; phylum Bacillota; class Clostridia; order Lachnospirales; family Lachnospiraceae; genus Choladousia. The sequence goes on from JAUNGD010000003.1 coordinate 91,220, forward strand.
ATTCTTCCCTGGCACTCCCTGTTGTAGAGATGTTCCACTACCTCCTTCATCGTGACGATGGCTGCCGTCTCAAAGCCATACAGATCCTTTACTTCAGCCAGCGCGCATTTTTCGCCGCCCTTGCCGACCTCCATGCGGTCCAGAGAGACCATCAGTCCCACGATCCTTACATCTGCCGCTCCCTTCACCTTGGGAACCGTCTCTTCCATGGATTTTCCTGACGTCGTTACATCCTCGATCATCACCACGCGGTCGCCGTCCTTCAAAGCGCTTCCCAGAAAGCTTCCCTTGTCCGCTCCGTGGTCCTTCTCCTCCTTGCGGTCGGAGCAATAACGGATCTCCTTTCCGTACAATTCGCTGAATGCAATGGCCGTCACCACACTCAGGGGAATTCCCTTGTAGGCCGGTCCGAAGAGCACATCAAAATCGTCACCGTATTTGCTGTAAATCGCTTTTGCATAGTACTCACCCAGCTTTTTCAGCTGTGAGCCCGTCACATACGCCCCGGCATTCATAAAAAACGGGGACTTTCTGCCGCTCTTTAATGTAAAATCGCCAAATTTGAGCACATTGCTCTCCACCATGAACTCAATAAATTCCTGCTTGTATGCTTCCATATCCTTCAAACCTCCTGCTTCTAAGGATTTCGTTGTATTCTGCCGTACATTTTTGCGGCCTCAGTGTACCGCGCCGATCAGCTCGTTGATATCCTCTATCTTCTGTCTTTCCATATAATCTGCAATACCGTCGATCACTTCAACCGTAGCCAGCGGATTGCGGAAATTTGCAGTTCCCACCGCCACTGCCGCAGCTCCTGCAAGAATAAATTCCAGGGCGTCCTCTGCCGTGGCAATTCCTCCCATACCGATAATCGGAATCGAGATTGCCTGAGCCGTCTGATAGACCATCCGCACCGCGATCGGATGCACCGCTGGGCCGGATACGCCGGCCGTTTTGTTCGCAATGGCAAAGGTCCTCCGGTTAATGTCTATTTTCATACCCGTCAGGGTATTAATCATGGAAACCGCATCCGCGCCGCCGGCCTCGGCCGCCCGGGCAATCTCCGTGATGTCCGTAACGTTCGGGCTGAGCTTCATAATCACCGGCTGCTTTGCCCGGCGCTTCACCTCCCGGGTGATCTCCTCCACCGTCCTCGGGTTCTGTCCGAAGGCAATGCCGCCGCAGCGCACATTCGGGCAGGAAATATTGATCTCCAGCATGTCAACGCGCTTTTCCTGCGCCAGCCGCTCCACCACCTCACAGTATTCTTCAGTAGAATGACCGCAGACATTTACAATCACCTTCGTATCATATTTTTCAAGGAATGGCAGATCCCTGGAACAGAAGGTATCAATTCCCGGGTTCTGCAGGCCGATGGCATTCATCATACCGCCGCGGATCTCCGCAATGCGGGGCGTCGGATTGCCCGGCCAGGGTACGTTGGCTACCCCCTTCGTCACCACGGCTCCCAACCTGGAGAGATCCACAAAATCACTGTATTCCATCCCGGAACCAAAGGTGCCGGAAGCTGTCATGACCGGATTCTTAAATTCTACTCCGGCAATGTTTACTTTCATATTATACATAATCTGTCTCCTGAACTGTAGCTACATCTGCCGCACTTTTTGTCTGCTGCAATTTTTATCTGCCGTACTTTTCGTCCGGCGCATTTTTCATTTGCTGTGCGTTTCTCTATAGCTCGATGTCTTCGGCATTGAACACCGGCCCTTCCTTGCAGATACGCTTGTTATGCACTCTGGAATGCTCATCCATCTCCTTTGATTTGCAGACGCAGGCAAGGCACGCTCCGATGCCGCAGGCCATGCGCTCCTCCATGGAAAGCCAGCATTCGATTCCATGCTCCTGGGCGTACGCCTTGACCGCCCGAAGCATCGGCGTCGGCCCGCAGGCGTAAATCACATCCGCATTCAGCCCGTTCTCCCGAATGCAGTCCAATACGTTTCCCTTCGTCCCGGCACTGCCGTCCTCCGTCGCCAGATATAGCGCACCGTTCTTTTTCAATTCTTCTGTCAGAAACAGCTCGTCCCGGTATCCGACTACTGCCTGTACCTCTCCGCGTATTTCCTTCGAAAGCTGTACCATCGGCGGAATACCGATCCCGCCGCCTATCAGAAAGGCTTTCTTTCCCTCCGGGCACCGTTCCAGCGGAAATCCGTTCCCCAGAGGCCCCAAAATCTCAAGACTGTCTCCCGGAACGCAGCGGCTGAACTCCTCCGTGCCCTTTCCTGCTACGCGGTATACGATCCTGAGCGCATTTTTTTCTTTGTCCGTCTCGCAGATGCTGATGGGCCTCGGAAGCATCCGGCCGGAATCCTTGCTGTACACAGAAATAAACTGTCCCGGCACAGCCGCTGCCGCAATCTGCTCCGTCTGCAGCCACATGCTGAATATCTGGCCCGCAATCTGTTCCTGAGAAAGAACGACCGCCTGTTCTTTGAATTTTTCTGTCATCCTGTACTCCTTACCGGCTCTGAAGCGCGCCGTTGATATCCTCTATCATATCCAGCACTGCCTGACGGCTGGCCTTTGCAAAATTCTCAGCGCCGAAGGCTGCATATTTTTCCTGCTTATATGCCGCAATAATGCCCCGGGAGGAATTTACGATCGCTCCGAGGCCATCCTCATTGAAATAAGGAACGAGATCCGCCGCTTTGCCGCCCTGTGCGCCGTAGCCCGGCACAAGAATGAAGGATTTCGGCATCACCTTACGCAGTACCTTTCCCATCTCTGGGTACGTAGCGCCCACAACGGCTCCCACGTAGCTGTAGTCCTCACCCATGCAGGAATCAGCCCACTCGGCAACCTTTTCACCCACCAACTCATACAGCGGCCTGCCGTCTACAAGGCGGTCCTGAAACTCACCGCTGGAAGGATTGGAGGTCTTGACCAGAATAAACAGCCCCTTCTTTTCCTCCTTACATACCTCAATAAAGGGCTTGATACCATCCGTTCCAAGATAGGGATTCACCGTGGCAAAATCCTCTCCGAAGGGTGTCAGGATCCGGCTTCCCACCTTGACCTTTCCGAGATGTGCGGTGGCATACGCCGCAGAAGTAGAACCGATGTCCCCGCGCTTCACATCGCCAATCACCACCAGACCCTTGTCCTTGCAATAATCCACTGTCCTTTTAAAGGCCTCAAGCCCCGGAATTCCAAACTGCTCATACATCGCAATCTGCGGCTTTACCGCCGGGATCAGATCATAGACCTCATCTACAATAGCTTTGTTGTACTGCCACACTGCCTCGGCAGCCCCCTCCAGCGTCTCGCCGAACTCTTCAAACACCTTTTTCGTAATATGCTCCGGGATGAATCCCATCATCGGGTCCAGCCCCACCACTACAGGCGCATTTGTTTTTCTGATGTTTGCGATCAGTTTTTGAATCATGACTCTCCTCCGTCTCTCTTTTCAATCATTTTGTATCTTTTCAGGAGCAATCCTCTCCCAAAGGTTCAGCATATTCTAACATATGAATATACTGCCTGCAAGTCCAACGTCAGCGCTTTCCCCGGAAATAAGCCGCCGCATATTTCGCCACGCCGTTCACTGCGTAGGCGCAGAATAAAGCTCCCGCCGCAGCCCGGCCAAATCCTGCATACCGGTACGCAGAATACGTCATCCTGGCAGATTTCAGCTTGCTGCCGGATTTGCCGCTGGCCGTCAGCCTGTACTTAAGCAGCGGTTCGTTGATTGCTGCTGCCCGGCCGTATTTTTTCAGAATCCCCAGCCAGGTAATATAATCCTCATGGCTGTCTTCATGAGTCATGGGAAATTCCCTGGCCACCTTTGTCTCCAGCAGCACAGAAGAACAGTTGATGCAGTTGTGAAGCAGCAAAGAACGGTAGGTTATCCGCTCCCGCACCCCGATGATCCTGCCTGTCAGCTCTCCCTGGGGAGTCACCAGCTCCCGGGCCGTTGAGCACAGCACCACGTTTTCCTGTTCCATCCTCGCAAGCTGCTTTTTCAGCTTGTCCTTTTCCCACCAGTCATCTGCATCCAGAAAGGCAACGTACCGTCCCCGGGCCATCTGAACCCCCCGGTTCCTGGTGGCCGCAGCCCCGAGATTCTCTTCGTTTTTTAAATACCGCACCCGGGGCACTTCCCGGTACTTTTCCATCACCGTATCCAGCTCGTCCGGGGACCGGTCGTTCAGCACCAGAACCTCCAGGGGCACCTCCTGCATCAGCGCAGAGTCAATGGCCCTCTGTATCGTAGCCGCACAGCAGTACGCCGGCATTATCACTGACACCAGTATCTGCTCCGATCCGTTATTTTCCATTTCCCGCCCTCTTCTGCTGATTTTTATTTTGTTGGTTTTTATTGTGCATCTTTTTATTTTTCTGCTTTTCGTTCTGCTGATTTTCGTTTTCTTCTTTTTTGATTCTTTCTTTTCCGCCAGTGGCAGCCGTGGTCTGCCACTGCTCCACGCCCTCCGTATTTTCCTTCTGGAAAAGAATCTTGATCGTTGTGGCGATCAGCTGAAGATCCAGAAGAAATGAATAATTCTCAATATACGTCAGATCCAGCTTCAGCTTATCATAGGGCGTCGTATTGTATTTCCCGTATACCTGTGCGTAGCCCGTCAATCCGGCCTTTACCTTCAGGCGGTACGCAAACTCCGGGATCTCCTTCGTATACTCTGCCGCGATCTCCGGGCGCTCCGGACGCGGCCCCACCAGAGACATATCCCCTTTTATGATGTTGAAGAGCTGCGGCAGCTCATCAAAATGAATATTCCGAAGCACCTTTCCCACAGGAGTCACCCTGCTGTCCCCCTTCATGGCAAGACGGGCGCCCTGCTTTTCCGAATCCACCCGCATACTGCGGAATTTATAGACCATAAATACCTTCCCATCTTTGGTCAGGCGCTCCTGTTTATATAAGACCGGTCCTCCGTCATAGCCCTTAACCAGAAGCGCAATCAGCAGGAACAGCGGGGACAGGACGATAAACATGGCCACCGAGCAGATTACGTCAAAAATCCGCTTGATCACCTGCTTTTCCACCGTCAGCCCGCAGTTTCGGAATAACAGAAGCGGAGTGTCAAACATGTGGATCTTCTCAGAGCTCATAATCATAATATCCGAAATTTTTGGCTGGCAGTAGCAGCGCCTGTTGTTTTCAAAGCAATATTTCAAATACATATTTCTCTCATGGGACGGAATATCTCCGATCATAACAGCCTGATGCTTCAGGATCTCCTCTTTGATCCGTTCCTCCCCCTCCTTCAGAGAGATGGTCCCCGATATAATGTATTTGTCCCGGCGGCCTTCCATTTTCCGCATCAGAGGCTTTGGGCTGAATTTTCCGTAAATAAGCAATACTTTGTGAGGCGGATAAATGCGGGTATAGATCAGCCGCATAAAAAGCACCCACAGGATCACCGCTGCCAGGTTAAACGCTGTCACCCGCAGAATCGGTTCAATGTGCTGCAGGAATCTCCAGCGACCGATCAGAGCCAGCTGAATGTAAGCGACAACATTTACCAAAAGCACCGAAAAAATCTGGGACAGCAGTACATCCAGAACACGCTGGTATCCTACCTTAAAGGCAGAAAAAAGCTTTGATATCAAAATCACCATCAGCGCATACAGCGCGATCAGCGCCCAATGCCCCCAGTATCCGTATCTTCTTCCGATAATTTCTTTTACGTGATATTCGTGAAACCACGCATATGCAAAAGCTCCCGTTTGAATCGCAACGATCAGAACCGAAGCCAAAAACATGATCAGCCTTTTATACTGTTCTCTCTTTCTCAATTTGTTACACTCCTCTTTTGTTAAGATCAGGGGAAAGAACCAGATCCACCTTCCACTCACCGGCCCTTTAATCATTTATTATAAAACACTTCATAAAAAATAACAACCTTAAAGGTCTGGTTCATATTTTTTTCATTTTGTGATATCCGTTTTTCGTACCTTATTCTTATAGAAATCTTAAGATTTTTTCTCATAAGCCTGCTTGCATTATAGATTTACAATAGATATAATGGTAACAAGAAATATATGTCAGCAGAAGAATCATCTGCCTTATTGTGCAGTGTCTGGCAAAGGAGTGCCGCCCAGGCGACGTTTTTTGCAGAATATCCAATCAGATGTGCTCCCTGCTGACAGCATAAAGGGGAGGAATATATGAAAATTAAAAAACTGATTTCTGCCTTTTGTCTTGCAGCCGGCCTTGTTTTGGCTGCTCCTGTTCTTTCATCCACCATTGGCATACCGGATACATTATCTACGGTTTCCGCCGCTGAAGGATGGCAGCAGGACGAAAATGGCTGGTATTATCTGCAGGGTGACACAAGGTTGATGGGACAACAGACGATCAATGGGTCCATATACTATTTCGATGCAAATGGATACCGTGTCTCTGGTTCAGTCAAGATTGGAAAATACACTTACTTTTTCCATCCTGAAACCGGAAAGCTGTGTACCGGCGTATCTGGTCTTACACAGATAGGTTCTGACACAGATGTGCTCTATTATTTCAGCAGCTCTCAGAATGGAATTATTAGCACATCAAAATGGGTAAAATCCAAAGGCAAATATTACTATGCGGACGCAAACGGCCAGATAAAGCTTGGTACAGTTAAGGTCGGCTCAAAGCTTTATCATATTACCAGATCAGGACGTCTTACTTCTTACAAGCGTTCTTCTTATGATAATAATTATTACTACGCCACTTCCAACGGCGTACTGAAAACCGGCCTGCAGAAGATCAATGGAAAATACTATTACTTTAACAAGCAGACCGGTATGCGCCAGACCGGTACGGTACAGGTAGGAAAATATACCTACTACTTTAACACAAAGACCGGCGTTGCCAAGACCGGCTGGGTGAAGTCTGATGGCAAGTATTACTACTATAGCAAAAATTACCGCAAAGTAACAGGTTTCCAGACCATCAGCAAAAAGCGATACTACTTCGACCCGTCGGACGGCGGCGCAAGGGTACAGAACGGCTGGAAAAAGATTGGAAAATACTATTATTATTTCAATTCAAAAGGAGTGATACAGACCGGATTCTTCAAGGTCGGGGATGACACGTACTATGCAACGTCAAAAGGTATCCGAAAAAAAGGCTGGCAGACCGTTCTTGGCCGTAAATATTATATGGATACCACCACTGGTATTGTAAAAACCGGCTGGTTTACTTACAACAATAAAAAATATTATCTGAATCCTGTAAAATCTTCTACTACCTATGGTGCTGCTAAAACAGGCTTTGTAAAAATCGAAGGCGCCTGGTACTACTTTAACACGAATGGTACCATGAGAACCGGATGGCTGATCAGTGATGGAAAATATTATTATTTCGACAAAACCACCGGTAAGATGTTGACAGGCAAGCAGGTTATCAACGGAAAAACATATGACTTCGGCAAGAGCGGCGCTTACACGAAGCAGCTCACCGGAGCCTGGAAGATTGAAGTCAACCGTAAAAAATGTTTTGTAGTTGTATATCGCGGTACTACACCGGTGAAAGCTTTTGTATGTTCCACTGCGGCAGACGGGGTCAGCACCCCTACAGGTACTTTCAAAATTTTGGATAAGCTGCGCTGGCATGAGCTGAACGGACCTACCTGGGGTCAGTATTGTTCCCACATTACAAGCGACATCCTGTTTCATTCTGTTCCGAACTCACGCTACAATGACAACCATTCTCTGAAGGCTTCCGCATACAACAAACTCGGAACACCGGCTTCCGCAGGGTGTATCCGTTTGACTGTGGGGCATGCAAAATGGCTGTATGACAATGTTCCCATCGGTACAAAGGTCGTTATCAGTGACAGTGTTGCTCAACCCAAAAATATAACGATTGAACAGGCACCGAAGATTCCGTTAACTCAGAATTACGATCCTACCGATCCTTACGCATAAAACCAATAGGTATCATAAATAAAAGGAATGTCCCTGCTAACCAATTTCGGTTATGCAGGACATTCCTTTTTGTTTTGAGCCCTTTTGTTATACGTATTCAATTATACACTTTCAATAAAAGCCGCCAGCTCTTCCGCCGCTTCCTTCTCGTCCGCTCCGGAACATACCAGAACTACCTCATCGTCCTGCTGGACACAGGCACTCAGAATACTGAGTACACTTTTTGCGTTAAACTCTTTATTGCGAAACTGCAGATTGATCTTTGACTCATATTTCAATGCTTTCTGACACAGCTCTCCGGCCGGTCTCAAATGCAGACCTGCAAGGTTTTTTACAATCAGTTTCTTTTCAATCAAGACTATTCCCCCGCATCTTCCGTTTTATTTTCCTGTGGCTGCTCTGCCGCAGTCACAACCAGCTTCACATCGGAAACCAGCTCATAGCCCTCCGGCAGCTCAATCTGCACCGGTATCTCATATGTGCCTGGTTCTGCACACACAGCCAGATCAATACTGCCCTTTACATCGCTGAGCTGTATTATATCTGATTCGTTATCCGCACGGATAATTACTGCGATCTCATCCGCCGGCGAAAAGGTCAGGCTCATATTTTCCGGCCGATTCACTATTCCAAGATTAGACAGCGGAAGCATAATCGTATGATCTCCTGTCTTTTCGATCTTAACGGAAACTGTCACTGACGGAGAAGAATCTTTCGCCAGCCGTATTTCTTCGATACCTTCCAGCAGCTCTGTGAGATCAAAGTCCTGTGTGAAATCTTCTGTTGCCCCTTCTACAGAAATAGCCTCTTTCAAAATGAGATTATCACCGAGAACCGCCAAAGCCCGATCTGTCCCGGCGAGGTTCACCGCAGACGGTACCATTGTTATTCCGGCAAAGCGGTATCCGTCAGCCGGGGTGCCTGTCACTTCTACCTCCAGCGGAACACTGTTTTTAACTTTCCAGAGAGAAACATCCACCATCACGGCATTCTCAGAGAGAAGTACGCCGTCCGAATCCTTGATCTGCAGCCGGCTCATCTGAGCTGCCGTAAAATCCACACCGTCTTTATCAATAATCCGCAGCGGTGCCGTCAGACGCTGATCTGAGCTGATGTTGTTTACTTTGATATCGGCCATCACCTGGTTGATCCGATTGATTGTACTCTCAGGGCCTGCGATCAGCACAGTCTTTCCCTGCACTACTTCCGTATTTCCTACCTCGTATCCGTCGGCTGGTTCCCCACCCTGCGAAATATTTACCACGAATTCACTTTGCTTTCTCTGCTCCAGGCGCACCTTCATGGAAGGCGGAGAAACCTCTATCTCGTCCCAGGTCACTGCTGAATTGCTGCAGGTCACGGTAAGAGGTACTGAGTCCATTTCATTCAAATTCTCCATATCGGCAATCACTGTGAAATCATCTCTGGACAGGCTGTTGATCACCCGGCGGCGCTCTGTCACCTTCAGCACCACCGTCATATCCGAGACAACATCAAATACCTTGTCTATTTCCGTCACACTGTCCTCATTCATAAGCTGAATCTCCACCTGAAACAGCTTGGACTGCACCGGATTGTCTGTATTTACAACAAGAAGCCAGATTAAAAACGCCACAACGAGAGACAAAAGCTTCAGGCTCAGGTTGCCGGTCCATTTATGCTTCATTTTTATTCCAACCTTTCCAGAATTTGAATTTCTTCGGAGCCACTGATTTATTCTGGAGAATAACCAACTGTTCCTTCAAAACCTCCGGCGAAATATTCCGCTTCAGCTCGCCCTTATAAGCCACCGAAATATTTCCTGTCTCCTCAGAAACAATTACCGTCAGTGAATCCGTCACCTCACTGATGCCTACGCCCGCCCGGTGCCTCGTGCCCAGTTCCTTGCTCAGCATCATGTTGTCGGAGAGAGGCAGATAACAGGTCGCAGACGTAATCCTGTTACCCTTGATGATTACCGCGCCGTCGTGCAGCGGTGTATTATGTTCGAAAATATTGATCAGAAGCTGGCTTGTCACGACAGAATCCAACACGATCCCCGTGCGTTCATACTCGTCTAAGCGGATATTCTGCTCAATCACAATCAAAGCCCCGGTCTTTACCTTGCTCATCTCTGACGAAGCCTTGACGATCTCATTCACAGTCTTGTCGCTGAAGCGCTCCGAGACCTCACGGTTCGTATCAATAATCGGAATCAGAGAGGCCACGATCTGCTTTTCTCCAAGCTGCTCCAGAGCCCGCCGAAGCTCCGGCTGAAAAATTATCAGCGCTGCCATAATCGCAATGTCTATCGCCTGCCTTACGATAAATTTCAGCGTGTCCATACGCAGGATATATACCACAGACACGCAGCAGATCAATACCATAATCCCCTTCAAGAGCGTCCATGCCTTCGTATTCTTGATCCAAAGCAGGACATTATATACGAGCAAAGCCAAAATGAGTATTTCCAGTATGTTCGTAAATGTAATGTAGGAAAGTGGAACAGTAAACAATTTTAAATAACTATTCAGCCATACCTTTACTGCGCTCATTCTGCCTTCTCCTTTCCAAATTATTGTTTTTAATCAGTATATCACAGATTTTCCGCTGTGCATACCGCCTTTTTTCCTTTTCCGCTGCACAAAACCACAAAAAAGACGTGTTCTGCTCCTGCCCTTTTCAGCACTCCCGCCATTTCGTCCATGGTGCTTCCGGTGGTGTATACATCATCCACCAGCAAAACGCTCCGAAGCTTCGGGAAATTTTCGGAGGCTTCTATGCTTCCCTTCAGATTCTGCATCCGCGCCTTCCGATCCAGCAGCTTCTGAGAAGAGGTCAGCTTCACGCAGCGAAGCAAATCCTTTCTCATTGGAATGCCGGTCAGACGGCTGATATGCTCTGCCAGCAGCTCCGACTGATTATAGCCCCTCCGGCGCCGCTTCCGCGGATGCATGGGCACCGGAATGATGACCTCCGGCCTCCAGCGCATCAGCTCCCCGGCCAGAGCATGTACCATGGCCTCCGCATAAAAGGACAGATAATCCCTTCTGTTCTCATGCTTCATCCGGTATACCGACCGGCGCATCATCCCGGTATACGTAAAAGCGGCCGCGCCCCGGTCAAACTCGTGAGGATACCTCCGGCAGTCCTCACAATATTCCTGCTCCTGCGTTTCCACGGGCTTGCCGCATTTCATACACGACGGCCCGCTGATCCAGGGCAGCCTTGCGGCACATTCCGAACAGCACCCGCCCTCCCGCACGCCGAGTATCCGGTCGCAGCATACGCACCGCGGCGGATACAGCAAAGCAAGAAGATCATTTTTTACACTTTTATTATGTATTCCTGAGCCTGCAAGAGTATGATATTTTTTCAATCGCTACTCCTCCTGCGCCGTCAGCTCGCAGATTCGCTCCGACAGAGCCGTATACCGTTTCTGCTCCACAGTATTGTCAATCATCTGATTAAACGTCGTATCGTCTCCTACTAATGTAACGCATTTCCTTGCCCTGGTCACTGCGGTATAAAGCAGATTCCGGTTCATCAGCATACGCGGCCCGGACAAAAGAGGGATCACCACCGCCGGGTATTCGCTTCCTTGGGATTTGTGGATCGTAACCGCATAAGCCAGCTCCAGCTCCTCCAGCCCAGAATACGGATATTCCACCATACGGTGTTCATCAAATTCAACTGTGACCCGTTCCGTGTGCAGATTGATCTCCCGGACGATGCCCATATCCCCGTTGAAAATGCCGACTCCCTTCTCCACCGGGATCCCATACCTGCCCCGGATCTCCCACTCCAGCTGATAGTTGTTTTTGATCTGCATGACCTTATCGCCTTCCCGAAAAATCTGGCTTCCTTGCTCATGCTCACGCTTGTTCCGGTCCGGCGGATTCAGATATTCCTGTAAAATGCGGTTCAGGCGTTCTACGCCCAGAAGTCCCTTACGCATCGGAGTCAACACCTGTATGTCGTAGGGAACGGCATCCACGTACCGCGGCAGCTTTTCCCGGATCAGCTGTATCACAATGCTGATGATTACATTTGCATCGCTGCGCTTCAAAAAGAAAAAGTCCCTGCTTTTGTTATCCAGAGCAACCCGCTCTCCCCGGTTGATCTTATGGGCATTTACAACAATGTCGCTTTCCGACGCCTGACGAAAAATCCTCGTCAGACGCACCACCGGAACTCTGCCCGATTCTATGATATCCTTCAGCACGCTGCCCGGCCCCACGGAGGGAAGCTGATTCCGGTCTCCTACCATAATCAGCCGGGTACCCACGGTGACAGCATCCAGCAAAGCGTGCATCAGATAAATGTCCACCATGGACATCTCATCTACAATGATCACATCCGCATCCAGAGGATTCTGGGCGTTCCGGTCAAAGCCGCTGGCCGTTTTATTTTCCTCCTGGGGACCCGAAATTTCCAGCATCCGGTGAATCGTTCTTGCCTCATAGCCCGTGGCCTCCGTCATTCTCTTGGCCGCCCGTCCCGTAGGAGCCGCCAGCAGAATCTGCAGTCCCTCCGACTCAAAATAGGAGATCAGCGTATTGATCGTTGTGGTCTTTCCCGTACCGGGGCCGCCCGTGATGACCAGAAGCCCGCAGCGCACCGACTCAATGACCGCTTCCTTCTGCTTCTCATCCAGATACGTCCCCGTCTCTTCTTCAATTGCTGCAATTTTATGTAAAATTACCGTCTCGTTGACCTCTCCGGTAATATTCAGGTCACAGAGCATACGGGCCGTGCTCATCTCTATATAATAAGAAGAAGCACTGTAAATCCTCTCCTGGCCTTCCTCCTGTTTTATTACAATCTTCCGCTCCACCGCCAGATCCATCAGATACTGGTCAATGTCCTCCAGCGCTACGCCCAAAAGCTCCCCGGCCTTATAAACAAGCTGTTCCTTCGGCAAAAATACATGACCCTCGCCGCCGGCCTGCTGCAGGACATAAAAAACAGCACACTTGATGCGGTACTCGGAATCGGCCTGAACGCCTGCCCGCATCGCAATCTCATCCGCAATGCGAAAGCCGACCCCGTTGATGTCGTCCGCCAGCTGGTAGGGATTCTCCTGAAGTACCCGGTAGATCTCAGCGCCGTACCGCTGGTAGATCTTCACCGCCAGAGCCGTGGTGATCCCAAACTGCTGCAGAAAGATCATGGCCTTCCGCATATCCCGTTTCTCATAGACCTGCTCTGCAATCTCCCGGGCCTTCCGGTCGCTGATCCCCTTTATCTCGGCCAGACGCTCCGGCTCCTCTTCGATGATCCGAAAGGTATCTCCCCCGAAATGCCGGACGATCCTGGAAGCCAGCGCCGCGCCGACGCCTTTTATTGCACCGGAACCGAGATACCGCTCAACGGACTCCTCATCCTCCGGTGCCTTCACCACATAGGATTCCACCTTGAACTGCTCTCCGTAGGAAGGGTGGGAGGTATACTGCCCCTGAAGCTCCACCTTCTCTCCCTCTCCCACGTAAGAAAGTGTCCCGGTACACGTAATCTCCTCATCCTTTGTAACCAAAACCATCACAGTATAACCATTATCACTGTTGCGGTAAATAATATGGTCAATGTAACCCTCTAGTTTTTCCATATTCCTCCATTACTTTCTGTATGACCTTAAAGGGACGCTGCCTCTCAGACCTCGTCCCTGATCAAATCATTTATACTCTTTCAGGTATTTCTTAACTCAATGCCCTGCCTCAAGCATTACTTCTGCTTCTCACGGCACACTCCCAGCTTTCCTTAAAGCATTATTTCTCCATCAGCTTTCCGTTGGACGCCGTTAATTCCACAAACCGGCCTGTACCGACGGCCACCACCGTCATCGGATCCTCCGCTGTCATCGTATTGATCCCGGTACGTGCCTCGATGAGTTCCTCAAGACCGCTGAGCAGCGCGCCGCCGCCAGTCAGCACAATCCCCCGATCCACAACATCTGCCGCCAGCTCCGGGGGAGTCTTCTCAAGAACGCTGTGAACCGCATCCACGATCTGTCCCGTTACTTCCTTCAGCGCATCCCTGGTATCCTCGGAGGTCACCCGGATCGTCTTCGGAAGTCCGGTCACAATGTCTCTTCCCTTGACCTCCATTACCTTTGGCTCCGGCTTTTCAAAGGCTGTCCCAATGGTAATTTTAATCTCCTCAGCGGTCTGCTCTCCGATCATAAGTCCGTATTTTTTCCGAACATATTTGACGATGGCATCGTCAAAATCATCCCCCGCCACCTTGATGGAGGTACTTACTACAATGCCGTCCAGAGAGATCACGGCCACGTCGCAGGTGCCCCCGCCGATGTCCACGATCATATTGCCGCATGGCCGGGAAATATCAATCCCCGCTCCGATGGCCGCCGCAATCGGCTCCTCTATGATATGCACCTCCCGGGCGCCGGCCTGGTATGTCGCATCCTCTACCGCCTTTTTCTCCACCTCTGTCACGCTGCTGGGTACACAGATACTGACTCTCGGTTTCCGAAATGACATCTTGCCGATCGCCTTCTGGATAAAATATTTCAGCATCTGCTCTGTCACCGTATAATCAGAGATCACGCCCTTGCGCATCGGCCGCACCGCTACGATATTGCCAGGGGTTCTCCCCAGCATCAGCCGCGCCTCCTCGCCGATCGCCTTGATCTTATTGGTATCCCTGTCATATGCAACGACTGAGGGCTCCTTCAAAACAACGCCTTTTCCTCTGACATATACTAATATACTGGCTGTGCCAAGATCAATTCCGACATCCGTAGCTGCCATCTTCATACCCCTTTCAAACTCAGATATGTTAAGTATAATACAAAATTCCTTAAATTGGAAATCCTTTTTCATTGTTTTATAATCGCAAGGATTTCTTAATTATTTTCCCGGTTTTTTTAGAAAGTGGACATACTTTGAACACATTTATCTTTTATAGTATAAGCATATTAGCAAACAGCTAATATATTTCATAACTCACACTTGGCAGCCCCCACACGCTGCCAAGTACTCCCTCAAACATTTACTTGTATGGGAATTCCATACAGGCAAAAACATTTTCAACCCAAATTTTTCTCTTTCCTGAAAAAGTCTGACTTCGGTCAGACTTTTTCTTTTGTTTTATTTCCATCGTATTATTTAGGAAGATATTTTGCCACGTATTTTCCAGTATAGGACTGCGGGCATTTCGCCACCTCCTCTGGAGTCCCCTCCGCGATGACGGTACCGCCGCGGTCGCCTCCCTCCGGGCCTATATCAATGATATAATCTGCAGTCTTGATCACATCCAGATTGTGTTCGATCACCACAACGGTATTTCCTCCCTCCGTCAGACGCCGCAGAATCTCAACCAGCTTATGGACATCGGCAAAGTGCAGTCCGGTGGTGGGCTCATCCAGAATATAAATCGTCTTTCCGGTGCTTCTCCGGCTCAGCTCTGTCGCCAGCTTAATACGCTGCGCCTCTCCGCCAGAAAGCTCTGTGGAGGGCTGTCCCAGCTTAATATAGGAAAGACCCACATCGTTCAGAGTCTCGATCTTCCGGTGAATGGAGGGCACATGCTCAAAAAACTTCAGGGCCTCCTCCACCGTCATATCGAGAATATCATAAATACTCTTCCCCTTGTATTTCACCTCAAGGGTCTCTCTGTTGTAACGCTTTCCATGGCAGACCTCACAGGGAACATACACGTCCGGCAGAAAATGCATTTCGATCTTGAGGATTCCGTCGCCGCTGCAGGCCTCGCACCGCCCGCCTTTGACATTAAAGCTGAAACGTCCCTTTTTGTAGCCCCGAGTCTTTGCATCCGCCGTCGCAGCAAACAAATCCCGGATCTGATCAAACACTCCGGTGTACGTGGCCGGATTGGAGCGCGGCGTGCGGCCGATCGGCGACTGGTCAATACTGATGACCTTGTCGAGCTGCTCCTCCCCGATCAGGCTTGTGTGCTTTCCCGGTATTGTACGGGCCCGGTTGAGATCTCTGGCCAGCCTCTTGTATAGGATTTCATTGACCAGGGAGCTTTTCCCTGAGCCTGAAACGCCGGTGACGCAGGTCATAACCCCCAGCGGAAATTTCACATTAATCTTTTTCAGATTGTTTTCCCGTGCGCCCCGGACCTCCAGCCATCCCGTGGGAGTCTTTCGCTCCGCTGGAACAGGAATGCAGCGTCTTCCGCTGAGATAAGCTCCCGTCACGGACTTCTCACAGGCAATGATCTCCTGGGCCGTACCCGCCGCCACGATCTCTCCGCCGTGCGCTCCCGCCCCGGGTCCGATATCTACAATATAATCCGCCGCATACATGGTGTCCTCATCGTGTTCTACTACTATCAGAGTATTTCCAAGATCTTTCAGATTATTCAGAGTGCTCAGCAATTTGTCGTTATCCCGCTGGTGCAGTCCAATACTCGGCTCGTCCAGAATATAAGCCACTCCCACAAGTCCCGAACCAATCTGGGTCGCCAGACGGATCCGCTGCGCCTCCCCGCCGGACAGCGTACCCGTTGCCCGGGAAAGACTCAGATAATCCAGCCCCACGTCCACAAGGAAACGCACCCTTGCGCGGATCTCCTTCATGATCTGATGTCCGATCAGCTCCTGCTGGTGCGTAAGCTCCATATGCTCCAGAAATACCTGCAGATTCCCCACAGACATGGACGTAATCTCATAAATATTTTTCCCGCTGACCGTTACCGCCAGCGCTGACTTTTTCAGCCTCTGTCCGCCGCAGGTCTTACACGGCGTAATCCGCATAAAGCTTTCATATTCCTGCTTCATGGAATCCGAGCCAGTCTCCCGGTAACGGCGCTCCACATTTTTTATCAGCCCTTCGAAGGCCACGTCATAAATGCCCTCGCCGCGCTGCCCCTTATAGTGTACCTTGACTTCCCGGCCATTTGTCCCGTAGATAAGCATATCCTGAATCTCCTGGGGATACTCCTCAAAGGGAGTCCCCAGATCAAAATGGTACGCCTCCGCCAAAGCGTCCAGGATCGCTCTTGTAAAGCTCCCCTTGTCCGTGCAGGACTGCCAGCCCGTCACCACGATCGCGCCGTCCAGAATACTCAGCTTTTTGTCCGGGATCATCAGATCAATATCAAATTCCATTTTATATCCCAGGCCAAAGCAATCCGAGCATGCTCCGAAGGGATTGTTGAAGGAAAAGCTTCTGGGCTCAATTTCCTCTATACTGATGCCGCAGTCCGGGCAGGAAAAGCTCTGGCTGAAGCTCAAAATCTCCTCCCCCTGTACCTCAACAAACGCCAATCCGTTTGCCAGCTGCATCACATTTTCCAGTGAATCGGTCAGCCGCTTTTCGATGCCCGGCTTAACGATCAGACGATCCACTACAATCTCAATGTTGTGCTTCAGATTTTTCTCCAGCCTGATCTCTTCACTCAGCTCATACATGTTCCCGTCGATTCGGACTCGCACATAGCCGCTTCTCTTCGCCTGCTCCAATAGTTTAACGTGCTCGCCCTTGCGGCCTCGGACGACCGGAGCCAGAAGCTGGATTTTTGTCCGTTCCGGCAGCGCCATGACCTGATCCACCATCTGATCCACGCTTTGCTTCTTGATCTCCTTTCCACATTTCGGACAATGCGGAATGCCAATACGGGCGTACAGAAGACGAAAATAATCATAAATTTCCGTCACCGTTCCCACCGTTGAACGCGGATTGCGGTTCGTGGATTTCTGATCGATTGAAATAGCCGGAGGCAATCCCTCAATACTTTCCACATCCGGTTTTTCCATCTGTCCCAGAAACTGCCGTGCATAAGAAGAAAGGGATTCCATATATCTGCGCTGTCCCTCAGCATAAATCGTATCAAATGCCAGGGATGATTTTCCGGAACCTGACAATCCCGTCAATACCACAAATTTATTTCTCGGAATATCAATGCTGACATTTTTCAGATTGTGTTCATTTGCCCCGCGGATTCTGATATACTGCTTCTTATCTCTGTTAGTCTCCATCTTGAAATTCTCCTGTGCTTCTGTCTGAGTCTGTTGCTTATCATCTATTACGTATTATTGACCGGATCCTGCATATATTCTTATGATTCACCGACCCCGTACAAAAATTGATTTTTTCTTTTGTTTACCGTGTTCATCTGACTTTCCGAATTACTGTGCAAATCATGTATTTTCCCGCTGATTTGATTGCCTTACACTTCCTGAATCTCCTGCAAATGTTTTTTCAATGTAATCATACGGTCACGCAGCTCGGCCGCAGCCTCGAAATTCAGCTCCGAAGCAGCCTTCTTCATCTGTTTCTGTACATCCGCGATCAGCTTTTCCAGCTCCTCGCTGCTCATGGACTCCGGATCCTTCTCCATCTTCTTTTCTTCTTTTGCAATTTCTTTCGAAATACTGATCAGATCCCGAACCGCTTTCTTGATGGTCTGGGGCGTGATCCCATGCTCCTGATTGTACTGCTCCTGGATCTCCCGGCGGCGCTGGGTCTCTTCAATGGCAATACGCATCGAATCTGTCATCATATCGGCGTACATAATCACATGACCCTGAGCGTTTCGGGCCGCCCGGCCGATGGTCTGGATCAGTGAAACTGAGGAACGCAAAAATCCTTCCTTATCTGCATCCAAAATTGCTACCAGAGAGATTTCAGGAATATCCAAACCTTCTCTCAGAAGGTTGATTCCCACCAGAACGTCGAACACATCGAGACGCATATCCCGGATAATTTCTGTACGCTCCAGAGTATCAATATCGGAATGAAGGTAACGGACACGAATCCCGACTTCCTTCATATACTCGGTCAGATCCTCCGCCATACGTTTTGTCAGAGTCGTCACCAGTACCTTATTTCCTGCCGCCGTCTCTTTATTTATCTCACCGATCAGATCATCAATCTGTCCCTCCACCGGCCGTACCTCCACATTCGGATCAAGGAGTCCGGTGGGTCGGATGAGCTGCTCCGCCCGGAGCAGCTCATGCTCCTCCTCGTACTCTCCCGGCGTCGCGGAGACGAACAGTATCTGGTCAAGCTTCTCCTCAAATTCCGTGAAATTCAGCGGACGGTTATCCTTAGCCGAAGGCAGCCGGAACCCGTAATCCACCAGAGTCGTCTTCCGGGACTGATCCCCGGCATACATCGCCCGCACCTGAGGCACTGTCTTATGCGACTCGTCAATAATCAGAAGAAAATCATCCCCGAAATAATCGATCAGAGTATGCGGTGTCGCCCCCGCCGGAAGCCCTGCCAAATGCCGGGAGTAATTCTCAATTCCGGAGCAGAATCCCGTTTCCCGCAGCATCTCAACATCATAATTGGTCCGCTCCGCAATCCGCTGTGCCTCCAGCAGCTTGTCCTCACTCTTGAAATATTGTACCCGCTCTTCCAGCTCCTCCTCAATCGACTTGGCCGCCGCAAGAATCTTTTCCATCGGCACAACATAATGGGATGCAGGAAATACTGCAATAAACTCCAAACTGCGGCGGATGACTCCCGTCAGCACGTCGATCTCTGTGATTCGGTCAATCTCATCTCCGAAAAACTCCACCCGGTATGCGTAGTCGTCTGCATTTGCAGGAAATATCTCCAGCACATCTCCGTGTACCCGGAATGTACCTCGATGGAAGTCCATCTCATTGCGATCATACTGTATGTCGATCAGCTTCCGAAGCACCTCATCACGGTCACGCTCCTGCCCCTGCCGCAAATAGAGAACCAGATCCTTATAATCCGCCGGACTGCCGATCCCGTAAATACAGGAAACACTGGATACAATGATGACATCCTTACGCTCCACCAGAGACGCGGTAGCAGACAGGCGCAGCTTGTCTATTTCATCGTTGATGGAAGAGTCCTTGGCAATGTAGGTGTCGGAGGAGGGGACGTAGGCCTCCGGCTGATAATAGTCGTAGTAGGATACAAAATACTCCACCGCGTTCTCCGGGAAGAACTCCTTAAACTCGCCGTAAAGCTGTGCGGCGAGGGTTTTGTTGTGGGCTAAAATCAGGGTGGGCTTGTTCAGCTGGGCGATGACATTCGCCATCGTAAAAGTCTTGCCAGAGCCCGTAACCCCTAGTAAAGTCTGGCATTGATTGCCTTCCTGGAAGCCTTTGACAAGGGCTTCGATGGCTTGAGGTTGGTCGCCGGTGGGCTGAAATTCTGAGTGCAATTTGAACTCCATAAGTGTATTTTTCCTTTCTAGTGACCCTAAAAAAAGTTCGCCTATTAGGCAGAAATTCGTAAAAAATGAAGATTTTGGCCTGCCTAATAGGCGAACTTTTTCATTTTTACGAATGAAAGTCACTAAAACCCATTTTTTGAAACGCCGCAACACCAGATAACATATCGTATCAGCAGGAAAGGACGTTTACGTACTTTCACCTGATACGATAACGACAGAATCGTCAGATTCTGGAGTGGAAATGGCATTACGGAAAGTCACTAAAAAGTATAGCATAAACAAAATAAAAAGTATAGACCTTTTTAGAACATCTGTTCTTTTTCTTTTGCCCATACTTTTTATCCTGATTTTCTAAATTCAAAATTTATCTGGAAAGACATTTACTGCTCTGCTAACTTTTGCTTACAAGAAATCATCCACTGATATTACAATGTCCATATTCTCAGTTCTTAATTCTTCCCCGACTTCTTGTTTCGGCATAACTTCATCAATGAACGGCTGAATTTCGTCTACGCAGTCTGCAATGATACCTTTATTGTCTCCATATACATCCATCGTAATCAATTCCTTTGCATGACCCATCAGTTTCGAGACTGCCTTTGGATTAAAGTTATTCTTCAAAAGAAGCGTACAGAAGGTGCTTCTGAGATCATGCCATCTGATATCCGGCAATCCGTTTTCGGCAAGTAACTTTTTGTAATACTTCCAGTGAAACTCCTTACTTCTCGGTTTTCCATAATTAGAGCAACAAATATAATCCGAATCCTGAAACTGGCTATTCCTCCGACTACGATTCCGCTCATAGATTTTTCTCTGCTCCAGTATAGCCTCAAACACATAATCCGGTATCGGCAGCGTCCGGTAACTGGACGGCGTTTTCAGCCGTACCTCCTGTTTTCGATACGTTTCCGGAGGAAAGTCCTCTTTTTTCGTGCCAAGCTTTGTTCCCAGCTGCCGCTGCACCCGCAGCGTCCGGTTGATGTAATCCACATCCGAGTACTTTACCCCGTTGATTTCCCTCCGTCTCAGCCCCATCAGGACATTGAACAGCACCTGCATATGGATCGGTGTATCTTTGCTGGCCTCCAGCAGAATCTGAATCTGCTCCATTGTCAGCGTCTTTTGTGTATCAATATTTCTCGTATGGTACAGCTTTTTCTCTACCTTCTTCGGCAGGTTGACTCCTTCTGCAGGACTGACCGGAATAATCTTTTTATCCACCGCATAGCGCATGGAAACATTCATCACTGTCTTTACCAACCGCGCAACAGATACGGAATACTCTGTTTTCTCATTATATAGCTTCTGAATATCCCCCCGCGTGATATCCACCATTTTTTTACTGCCAAGTTTTGGAACAATGTGTAGCCTCACCACACTTCCAAAGGTATCATATGTCTCGTTACTCCCAACACGGTTCCGGATGTCCTCCTCCATCCAAAACTCCATAAAATCTTTCACTCGGACGTTAGCGTAAACCACATAGGTTCCCGCATAAAGCTCGCCAATGGTCTTATCTCTGGCGGCACTCGCTTCTTTTTCCGTCAGAAAGCCAGCCTTTTGCTGTGGACGCACCGTACCGTCCATATATTTCAGAAATACCCGATATCCGAACCTTTCTTTGATCGGCATAACATTTGAAACTTCCCACTCCACATATCTTTGTAGGTTCAAATCAAGTTTCATACCACACCTCCCTACACTGCCACCGGCACAAAAGCATTGTTCATAAATGCCAGAATATTCTCATTCTCATCCATCACATCGCAGTAATACTCAAAAGTGGTATGTACGGACCCATGCCCCAGCAGAGCCGAAATCTTGATAATCGGTACTTCCATTTCAATCAGTATCGTAGCGTACATATGGCGAAGGCCATGTACAGTCACATGGGGCAAACCATTTCGGCTGCACAACTTTGTCAGCGCATTATTCAAAGATGTCATGCCGTGAGGCTTCCCATTTTCCTGGCAGCAGACATAACCCTTATCCTCATAGCTGCCGGTGCACTTCATCTTGTTATTTTCCACAATCTGACGGCGCTTTTTTACCTCCCGCATCACAGCTTCCGGTACGCGGAGCGTCCGGTAGCTGTTCGGCGTTTTAGGAGCTCGCTCTACCAGTCCGTATTTTTCAATCTTGCTGCCGCTTCTTTCTTTTATAATCGGGTCAGAGGCAAGCTGACGGCTGATATAAACCGTATTCTTTTCAAAATCGAAATCACTGAACTTCAGTCCCATGATTTCCCCTTTCCGGAGTCCACAGAATAATGCAAGCAGAATTTCCAGATACCAGTTATTCTGAGAGGCCGCTTTCAGAATAACCTTTGTTTTTTCTTTTCCCAGCACTGTAATCTTCGGCTTCGCCCTCTTATATGGCTTCGTACCGGTCACCGGATTATTTTTTATGTATCCGGCAATCACAGCCTCCTTCAGGGCAAGGTTTAGTATTTCCCTTCCCTTATTTCCCGCCGAAGCACTAGACCGCGCCACACTGGCTAACAATGTATCCAGGTATTCTACATTCACATATCGAACTTTAATGTCATATTCCATATGCGGCAGAATCAGGTCATAAATGGCATAGGCCCCCACCATACGGGTAGTAGTTTCCACCCGCTTCGAGAAGATTTCTTCAAACCAATAGATCAGATAATCTTTGAACATTACTTCTGTATTTACCTTATGAGCCATCTGATATTCTCGATAAGCCTTCTTGAAATCTGCCTCATATCTGTCGTAACTTTTATCAGCTTCTTTGCTGGTTGCAAATCCGCCTTTTTTACTATATTTTACTGTACCATCCTCCTGCAGTACCTTAACCCGATGATACCATGAGTTATTTTCAAAAAAAGACTTGCTTTTTTGTGGATTTTCTTTTTTCAACTGTTTCACCCCTTCTTAACTGATTCCATCCAGCCAGTTGTCAAAAGATTGTCTGGGCACCCTAAAAAGCTTTCCAATCTTGATTACCCGAAATGGCTCCTGCTTCTCATACACCTCATCTAAATAGGCATATGCCTTGCTCCTGCCAATTCCAAGCAGCTTCTGAATATCCTCAACATCATAAACCTTTTTTTCATTTTCCAGAGCTCCTATCACATTCACCTCCCCAAATGGAAAGCGACTGTATGCGTTTATCATACCGCCCCAATCTCTCTCCGTCCATGATACCGATTTGTAATCCGCATCCTTGCATGAATCCATTTTCTTACCTATAATAAAGGATTACTAAAATATCATCTTCCAGCCAAACCAACGCTGACCGCCAATGCCTTGTCTATTTCTTCCATATAATTCTGATCCAACGAACCAATATAACCATCCAATCGTTGTTTATCTATCGTTCGTAACTGCTCCAGCATTACCACAGATGACTTCTTTAAAATATCACCTGCCTGTATATAACAATGAGTCGGTAGTTTCGGCTTATGTTCTGACTGACTGCTCAATGAAGCAACAATAACGGTCCGGCCATAACGGTTACCCGTATTATTTTGAATAATCAGTACCGGTCGGTATCCCGCCTGCTCAGAACCTATCACCGGACTAAGGTTGGCATAGTATACATCCCCTCGTGAATATACACGCATAATGGTTCCCCCCTTCATAGAGATTTTTCAAATTGTCACTATGTAAAAACAGCTGCCCCAAAACTTTTTAGCAAATTGAACATCGTCTGGTGCAGCTGCTCTTATTTTATTGATCCGTCACTTTTGCCACGCCCCCTGACGGCAGGGATATTGCAGGCCGCCCCTGGCAGGGCTGTCATAACTCCGCAGCGCCGTCTTTACTCGCACGCCGCAGGGCTCCCCCTCTAGTCTGTGGGAGGTCGTGAGAAAGTATCATTATACCTCCGTGCTGTCATCGCGCCTGATCTGCCACAATCAGGTCTAAAACTTCCGTCCATCGCTCCTGCGGCCTGCATCTCTCACCTCCTTCAGGCTGCCCTCTTCGCGCCGGGTCTTACATCGCTATCACACGGATTTCTGTACCTGCAATACCGTGTATTCTGTTTTCAATTTGCGTGAAAGTGCAAAAAATCCTTCAATATGTGGGCATTGATAACTTAATTTTTCTGCCCTTTTGACAAAACTTTTTTGATCCTGTTTAACCGTTTTGTTACGGAATTTTGCGTACATCCCCACTGTCGGGCAATGTCCACCTGCCGTTATCCGTCCACTACCATCAGGGTAAGCAGCTCCAGGTCCTTCTCTCCCAATCGGCACAACCGCTGGTACAGCTTTCTATCCTCAATTTCCTGCATCCACGCATACCGATCTGAAAATTCCTGCTGCTTAAAATCTGCCAACAACTCCGGGAATTTGCGGAAAAGAACCGTCCTCCCCTCATCCATATTTTCCTCATCCGGCAGCGCCTGATTATGACTGTCATAGACTCTCCGGCTACAAAACCATTTCCAGTCAAACTCCTTCATCTGAGCGATATCCGCCTCATCCATTCCTGCGGCAGCATACTCCTTCTGCAGCTGTTCCCATTCTTTATCAAATCTGCGCTTTTCGCGCCCATAATTAAAACCCATAATATCCTCCGTATCAATTCATCAAATTTCGAGTAAATTGATACGAAGGCGGCGAATGACACTGAGGCCGTCCGCCTAATCTATCAGTTAATGTGTATTGGAATACATACTTAAAGGCATACCTATCCCATAGTAAGCATTGAAATTCATTTTCGCCTGGACAGGATTATCTGTTAAGTCTATTTTCAAAATCTATTTCCTTCCGCAACAATCAATACAATACACTAATTCCATGTATTTCAATGAATAAAAACAGGGAAATATGTATTGTAGAATATATTTGATGTGAAATGTAATGAAGGATTATGTTCAGGCAGTGGGCGATGCCTTTAAAAAAGCC
>JAUNGD010000116.1 GCA_030524705.1 Lachnospiraceae bacterium
GCTTCCCCGGTACTTTCCGTACCTGCTGTGTTCCCGTCAGTCTCTGCATTCCCGGCATCTTCCGTACCTGCTGTATTTCCGGTGCTTTCCGTGCCTGCTGTGTTCCCGTCGGCCTCTGCATTCCCGGCATTTTCCGTACCCGCCGTATTTCCGGTGCTTTCCGCACCTGCCGCTTCCCCGGTACTTTCCGTACCTGCTGTGTTCCCGTCAGTCTCTGCATTCCCGGTATCTTCCGTACCTGGCGCTGCTCCTGCATCCACTGCTATTGCGGTAGCCTGCACGCCGGCTGTCACCCCGGCATGCTCTGTCTGCCTGTCAATATTCCCGCTCTCTGCACCAGATACGTCCGTTTCTGTTTCCGCATACTGTATATCATCCATTATAGTCTCTGTTTCTAAAGCAAAAGAGACAGAAACGTACGTTGCCAATATCACTGCTGTCAGTACTGCAGCTATTAATTTCTTTACCATATTTTTCATCCTATAAGTTCCTCCTTCCCCGGTTTTGACTATACCTTTTTTATTCATGATTTTTACCTGTACCATTTTCTGTGTTTTTTACCTGTGCTTCTCCTCATGCCTGTATTCTTTTCCCTGCGCCCTTACCGCTCCGTTCCACCCTCATTTTTTCTCTGCCTGTCATCCCGGCCATCCAGGGGACCAGAAAAATATCTTATCAGGAACATCAGCACAGCGCCTGTCAAAAAAACTATGATGCTTATAGAGAGTGCTCTTTTGTATTCCGCCATCCATTTCGAGGCCTCCTTTTTTTTCTGAAAAACCTCCGGATCATTTACTGCACTCAAATACTCTGTACGCTCTCCTCTCACCAGCAAACGGTGTGTATTCACTCCATAAGGCGTACAGGTAAGCAGTGTGCAGTAGTCTTTTCCCTTTTCCACATACAGATCATTTAATTCATTCGGTAATACGACTTTTATCCGGTCTACTTTATATGCGAGCTTTTCACCCATGACATTTAGGAAAAAGACATCTTCTTCCTTCAACTCTGCCAGATCCGTAAAAAGCTTTGCGCTGCTCAGACCGGAATGTCCGGTCAGTACCGTATGAGTACTCTCTCCGCCGACCGGCAGAGACGTTCCCTGAAGATGGCCTGCTCCCTTCTCAAGTACCTGATCTGAAGTGCCATGGTAAATAGGAAGCGCCAGGCTGACAGATGGAATCTCAATAAAGCCCATGACGCCGTCATCTGTCATACACAGCAGGGAATCGTAATCCCCCGCCGTATTTTCTGACGCTTCTTCCACAAAGGGATCTCTCAGCTGAATAGCGCCGCCGGACAATACATGATTATATTCTCTGGCCTGTTCAATCATGGTTTTCCATCCGTCTTCCTCCGCATCCTGAACTGAGCGTTCGATTGCTGAAACAATAGAATCTGTCCTGTTTTCAAAAATATAATTGGCTACAAACGGATAGCTCATGAGCGCCAGCGCTATCCCCAGGGTCAGGAGCACCAGCAGTCCCCGGACAATGCCCCTGCTTTTCCCCATATGTCATCTTTCTCCCGGTTTTTTCGGTTTTTTCGTTGCTATCACTATTCCGAGAAGCGCTACTGCGCATCCTGCCAGCGTAAACAGAAGCGTACCTGTACCGCCGGTTCTCGGAAGAGTAAAGCCCGGCGTATTGATCACAGACATATCGACCCGGGCATTGGCAGACCGGACATTTTTCACGATATCCGTACTCATATTGACAGTCTTTCCGTCAACAACTGCAGAAGCACGCTGTCCGGCGGCTTCTATCATCTTTTTATGAGGATTGTCCCTGATATCTGCAATATCATATAACGTTGTCCGGGACGGCAGGAACGTGTCCTCCGTACACGTGATCTGAATCGTAATTGGTTCTTTCAGCAGAGAATATCCATCTGAAGTCTGAATCTCCGTAAGAATATAGGTATCCGCCTCCAGGCCGTTGATCACCAATGCCCCGTCTGCTGCCGGTGAAAAAACCGTACCGTTTGCTTCCTCTGCGCCCTTTGTTTCATCTGTCACATAATAAAGACCACTGGATTTTTTCCTGGCTGTCACATAATACCCATCAGTCTGATTCTGCAGTACAAACTGTACCTTCGTCGGATCACCGGCTTTTGAAGCGTCACGGAATTCCTTTTTCAGATTGATCCCGAAGGTATATACCCTTGAGCGGTCTTCCAGCGTGTCAGAAAACTCCATACTGGTACGTTTCCAGGTCAGCTTCACATCATTCGTATTCCCCGCATCTCCAAGTACAGGAGTCGCATCAGAATTTACTGTGCCGCTGTAAGCAACGACAATCCAGTATCCGGACAGGCCCGGATTAATCTCTTTTAGTCCATCCCGGGTCGGAGCAATGGTCATCTGATGATAGTCTGAATTGCTGCCGTCATAAATTTCCTGAAAGGCGCTGCTCCCGTGCCCCCAGACCTTCGCCGCCTTCTTTGTATTATTTGCTCTCGCGTCCGCCTCATTGCTGTAAAAATAAACTGCCGCATCCCGATTGTATGTAATCCCCTTGTCCATTTTATCTACAAACTTATACTCCGTCAGATAAGTGGCTTCAGAAGTAATCCGGGGTAAGTGAGATACAAAAATGTAATCTACCCGGTCTCCTTCAGATGCCGTAGCGGTATCACCGTATTCCGGCCTGTTATAAAGCGCCGCGTCATCCTCCTGCCGCACCAGCTTGTCCAGATCCGGGATATTCGTCTGATTTTTCGGATACACATCTACGTCATACATCCAGTAATCGCCGCTGCTATCCGTCATCGGCAGAGAAATAAAAAACGGATCAACCGTAGTGTACACATTTGCAGGCACCTGAGTCTCGGTCAGCAGATAAAGACCAAGCGGCAGCCCCGTCGCTTCCGTCACTCCGTTTTCATCGGTAAGTGTCATCGCAGTTCTGCCGGACGCACTCCGGATATATTTTTCCAGTGCATTTTTTCCTGCCGTATTATCGGCCAGGATACTTTTTAAGCCACGCTCCAGTTCATCAGACGTATGCCTGTGGCCGCCGTGGCTGTCCCCAAGCCCCAAAATGTTTTCCAACTGTACTGGAATGTCGTATAGCAGCTTTATCTTTCCGTCCACCTGATCTGTGTTGATACCGCCAACACGCACATAAGTAAATTCTACCCCTTCAATGACATAATTCCGTAATGTCCGTTCCGCATCCGCGTCCCGCTCCCCATTTGACGTAAACCGGGTCACATCGATCCCGTCATCGCTCGCAGCGGTCATATCATATTTGTGAATGGTCAGCGATGCCCTCTCCGACGTATCGATCACATCCTCCGGCGCTGCCATCACACAGGCAGCCGGTATCATAGCCAGAACTGCGAAAAGAATTCCCCTGCCTGCTATTTTCCATAATCTTTTTTTCCTGAATCCTCTGTCCATAATCATGAATCATTCTCCTTTTCTATTTTCTATGTATGCAGCGGCTTTGCGCCGGCACACAGGTACGTGCAGGTCTTTTATTTAATATGGCGGAAAAAAATGAGGATAGAAGCAAATAGCAGGAGAAGCGGCGGAAGGACTATCCTGATATATTTTTCCCATAAGACCAGGCCGGCAGAGGACGGTATGGATTCGGTTTCTTCCCCCATTCCTTCTGTCTCATCGCTGCCAGAGGCTCTGATTTCCTTCTTTTTCTCTTTTTTCCATTCCTGGTGCCGGGTGCTGACCGCTTCCGATCCTTCCTCCGGATCGGCCCGCTCGCAAAACACCAGGTAACGGTATAATCCACCAGACATATAGGGATGACAGGTAAAAAGAGTAACCATATCCCTTCCATCCTGTATCAGGACAGCGTCTACATCATCCGGGCTGATGATTCTGATATCATCTGCCCGGTACACCAACGTCTCCCAGGGATTCGTAATATACACCAGAGAACCTTCCTTCATATTTTCGATATACTGGAAATAAGCGCTTCCCCTCCATCCACGGTGAGCCGCAATAACACAATTGGTATTCTCTCCGCCTACCGGCATACTCGTCCCTGCCAAAATAGCCGCGCCACTTGCCAGATTCTCTTCTGATGCGCCGGCAAACAGCGGCAGCCGCACTTCCATATCCGGTATCTCAATATATCCCAGAGCATGCTTCTCTTCGCTTAATACAGAAAAATCAATGCCGGCCTGTTCATAACTCCATGCGTCCACAATATGCTGTCCTTCCGTCGCCAGCCGCTCATTATATTCCTGCATCTCAGCATACAATTCTGAAAACACGGCTTTTCCGCCTGTCTCCGTGCCCTCCGGCACCTCGTATTCCCTTTTAGCCGGCCAATCCATATCCTCTGCTGCTTCGTATCGCCCTGCTTCAAACCGGTCTATGCCTCCTGCTGTTTTGTTGTCTGTCTCTGCCGCAGCATGGCCACGCTGAAAATTCTCTATCGTACGCTCTACGCTGCGTTGTGTCCTCCATTCCCGGAAGTCCGGATATAAAAAGCATAAGCCTCCGGCCAAAATCAGGAATACAC
The DNA here is from genome assembly GCA_030524705.1 of Lachnospiraceae bacterium. Taxonomy (GTDB): domain Bacteria; phylum Bacillota; class Clostridia; order Lachnospirales; family Lachnospiraceae; genus Choladousia. Next base: position 4,491 of record JAUNGD010000116.1, read on the forward strand.
CGAACAAAATCTGTAGTCTGTTCTTCATATGCCCCCTTTCCTGCCCCGCCCGCTGACCGGCATATATGATCCAGGGACTCCGCTTTTCTGATTCTTCACTTTACATTTCTGATTTCCCACTTCGCTTTTCTGATCCTCACTGTGCTTCCCATACAACAGACAGTTTTTTTACTTCTTTTCTATAACAGTAAATTGACTCCCCCAGAACTTCCTCACACGCCACATGCTTCACATTGATATCATGTACCATCTGATGTAAGTCTTTTATCTTCAGACCTTCCAGTACGGGAATAATCATGCACTCATGAATGCTGCTTGGCAGGATATAATAATCACTATCCAGCTTTTCTGCAATCGCTTCCAGAATACTGTCAAACATCATATTGACCGCACCGTAAAACTTATCTGTATTTGTGAGGACATACAACGGAAGAGCCCTCGCTGCCTCTTCACCGATTTTGAGCCCCAGCATGTCTTCCAGCAAGTCTTCGATCCCGATCAGCTCATAGGGGCACAGACGAACCGTATTTGTCACTGCCGTGTCATGCAGTTCTTCGAGATCCACCCCCCAACGCTCAAGATGGGTATTCTGCACCAGAATATTTCCCCTCCCGATCAGTGGATGATCTATCCTGCAGTAATAAACTACTGCCAGATCCAGAAATTTGCGGTACGGCACCCGGTTCAGAATACTCTTATTCCTTTCGTAATTCACAAGCTTACAGGCAATGCAGTCTCTGACTTTTTTGTAGTCTGTATAAAAGGAGAAATCCATGCTTCCGCCTTTCCCTCTCTGTCTGTACTGTTCCACGATCTCATCCGCTATCTCGCAAACCGTCTTTCCGTTTTGATACTGTTCATAAAACGGGGGCATATAGATGGATGGGGCAATATTTTCCTCCTCTCCCAAAATCGTTATGCTGTCTGCATCTCCTCTGTTGTTTTTCAGCACACGGTTCACTGACAGTTTCAGATCTCCACCGATTCTCTGCTGTACCTGGAATTTGACCTCTTCTAAAAATTCTGCGTATTCCAACTAACAACCACCTTTCAAAAATTTTCCCGGACAGAAGACGGCCGGCCATGATATCCCCTTCTGTCCTACAAATAAAACTTCCATGCCTGCTGTCGTCTCAAAAGCATAGTCGGATGGTCTGTCAGCAACCCATCCATCTCTATTTTGAGACTGGACTTATACAGTAAATAGAAAAACGGAAAAATGTGCGAACTGCACCTGATGCGCTATCGCGCCTGAATTACATCTCTTAATATATCATACAAAATCACTTATTGCAAGTATTTTTTTGATAAAAAATTTTTTACCTGATCACAACGGAAATAACAGTCGCCGCCACCCGTAAAACGGGTGGCTCGAGGCGCGGGCTATAAGCCCCTGCT
>JAUNGD010000117.1 GCA_030524705.1 Lachnospiraceae bacterium
TTTGGTGACTGGATTGCTCTTAAAGAATCATAGTGCTAAAACTCAAAGACGGGAAGCACTTATAAAAGGCAGACAAACCTCTCCCTAGGCTTTTGCCTTTTTTTAAACAGGGTCAGGCACAGACATCCATACATATTTTGCAGGTGAATCTTTCTGCGGATTCATCTTCGATTTATGTATGGATATTTTTTAAATTAAAATATTATGTTGCGTTTATTCTTATTTTATGTTAATATATCAAAGTAAAGTCCAATACTTCTTTTATATCCAGAAGCCATTTCAATCTGCTCTCACTAATACATTTTTCCTGCTTTATTCACTATAGTGCTAATTGACATTATGGGATAAATCCCATATAATAAAATTGAAAAGGAGTTATTTATTTTTGCCAAATTTCAAAGTAAATTTTTACAAAAAAGCAGATGGTTCCTGCCCTGTCTGTGAATTTCTGGAATCTCTCAATCACAAAATGCGAGCTAAATTGCTTCGACTAATTCTTTTACTTGAAGAAAATGGAAATGAACTCAGAGAGCCTTATTCTAAGCCCCTGGAAAATGGAATTTTTGAAATAAGAGCCAGACAAGGCAACAATATCACCCGTATATTATACTTTTTTGTTATTGAAAAAACGATTATATTAACAAATGGATTTGTTAAAAAAACTCCCAAAACTCCTTCATCAGAAATTGAATTAGCCCAAAAATACAGAGCAGACTATTTAAATGAAAGAGGTATAGCTCATGAGTGACTTCCACAAATATTTAGACAAACAGCTACAAAATCCAGATTTTAAAAAAGAATGGGATAATCTGGAACCAGAATATAATATGATTCAGGCCATCATAGACGCACGTAAAAAAAGTAACCTTACTCAAAAGGAATTAGCCGAACGGACGGGTATTAATCAGGCCGATATCAGCAAACTGGAAAATGGCAACGCCAATCCTACTTTAGCCGTACTAAAAAGACTGGCAGACGGCATGGGGATGGTATTAAAACTAGAATTTATACCAAAAGCAAAATCATAATTCCAGCTGCAACCGCCAGTTGCACAATTTCCAGCACCAATTGATGGTATGCAACCAAAAGATATGATATATTTTGAATATCTGCAAAGCGCTTTGACAGGCAAAATCAAATAAGGCTGGAGGCAATTATGATCTTATCAGAAAAAATTCTTACATTAAGAAAGAAGAACGGCTGGTCTCAGGAAGAGCTGGCCGAAAAATTAAACGTAACGAGACAGTCCATATCTAAATGGGAAAGTGCGGCCAGTATCCCGGATATCAATAAAATACTGGAGCTCTCACGCATCTTTGACGTGACGACGGATTATCTTCTTAAGGATGATATGGAAGATCCTGAGTATTCCGCGTATCAGGAAGTTTCCAGCGCGCCAAGGGTATCTGTGCAGGAAGCAAACGAATACCTCTCCTGCATGAAACAGAGCGGCAGGCGGACCGGCATTGGTACTATGCTCTGCATTCTGAGCCCGACTCCTCTTCTTTTGCTGGCCGGTATCTCCGAATTTGGCACAACCTCTGTTTCAGAAGATATGGCCGGGGGCATCGGAGTCATTCTGCTGCTCTTGATTGTTTCGGCAGCCGTAGCCCTCTTCATCTATGACGAGGCCCATACCAAAAGGTTCAAATACCTGAAAAATTTCGATTTTGAACTGGAATACGGAGTATCCGGCATTATTCGGGAGAAAAGGAATGCCTTTGAGGACCGGCACACCCGCTCTACGATCATAGGAACTGTGCTGTGTATCCTGTGTGCCGTTCCTCTTCTCATTGCCGGATTTTCCGGCGCTCCTGAACAGATATGTATATTGATGCTTTTGCTGCTATTCTGTATCGTTTCCATTGCCATGTATCTGTTTATCACTGCAGACGCCGTAAAAAACAGCTTTGATCTGCTTTTGATGGAAGGCAGCTTTGATCCCGAAGAATTGGCCAAAAACAGCCGTGTCAAAAAATTCAGCCGCTTTTATTGGCCAATCGTCTCGGCTGTTTACCTTGGATGGAGCCTGCCTACCAGACAATGGCGGATCACCTGGATCGTGTGGCCGATTGCAGGATTGGTTTATGCCGCTGTTGCGGCCCTGCTGAAAAAAGAAGACTAGCAGCCCTGCAGCAGTGTTCAGGACTGCTCATCCCTGGTCAGCTTCCGAATCCACTTCCCGTAGTTTGCCTCCAGAAATGCCGGCACGCATTTAAACACCTGATCGGCATTCAGGCAGCAGACTACGACCACCGGGGATGCTTTCACCACGAACGCCATGACAAAGGACAGAGGAATCACGATCAGCCAGATGCTGATAATGTCCATTTTGACCACGAACATGGCATTGCCGCCTCCCCGGATAATGCCGTTATTGGTCGGCATCTGGTAGGACATAAACATACATACAACACTGAGTATAATAAGGAAAGTATTTGCCATTTCCCGGGTAGTATCAGACAGATCGTACAGACGAAGCACCGGTATCCGCAGGAAAAACAAAAGGATTCCGCTGATAATACCGATCACCACAAACATCTTCTGCAGCACTCTGGCGTAGTTTTTGACCATGTCCAGATCTCCCTCGCCAATCTTTTTCCCGATCAGAATCGACGCCGTAGAAGCCGCTCCCACCGGGATAGATTTTACCAGCAGAAACAGTGTAGAAGCCACGCTGTTGGCTGCAATAGCCGCCGCCGTCATATGGCCCAGTATAACTGTCTGCATGGCCGTGTTCAGCCCCCAAAGGCCCTGTACCACCAGCATCGGCGCCGTAATTCTGATATAATCCATACAGAGAATCTTGTCAAAGCTCAGATAGTCTCTGGGACGGATTCGAAGATTTTTCTCTTTTCTGGCAATATAGCAGATCAAAACGATACATTCCACGATCCTGGCCACCAGCGTTCCTATGGCTGCTCCCGTCACGCCCAGCTCCGGCGCGCCAAATCTTCCGTAAATCAATACGTAATTGATACCGCAGTTGATAAAAAAGGTCTGAACCGAGAGCAAAAAAGCAATCTTTACGATCTCCACACTGCGGAGCGTCGCCAGAAGAATCTGCGTCACAGCAAAAAACAGATAGGTAAAACGAATCGTCCGAAGGTAACGGACACCCTCTGCGATGATCGGCTCGTCGGTGGTAAACAGCCTCAGCGCCTGATAGGGAAACAGGCTGACCAGCGTGAACAGGATCACACAAACCAGCAGCGCAGCCTGCATTGCGGTGGCTGCAATCCGTTTCATTGGTCCCGTCATCTTTTTGCCCCAATACTGGCTACAGAAAATTACCAGGCCGTCCCCCAGCGCCATCATAAGCTGCTGATACACAAACTGGATCTGGTTTACTGCCGCTACTCCCGAAAGAGAGATTTCACTGTAGGCTCCCAGCATCATATTGTCCGCCAGATTTACGCTGAGCGTAACTACATTCTGTAAGACCAGAGCCACATAAATAGCAAAAAATCCTTTGTAGAAAGACTTATCCAGCTTAACTCTTTTGTATCCTGCCATTATATCAATCCTCTCTTTCAGAATCTTTTATCCCCGGCCCTGCTTCCGCGGGCATACCCTGTTTTTCTCTGTTTTGCAGTATTAACTGTTCCTTCTGGGATCTTGTGAGCTGCTTAATCGCAGCTTCCCGGCTCATTGCCTCCTGCTTTGTATCAAAGGTTTCATAGTACATCAGCTCCACCGGCCGTCGGCTCCTGGTATACTTTCCTCCGATTCCCGCATTGTGGGCCTTGATACGTTTGTCCAGATTGTTGGTCCATCCGGTATAATACGTACCATCGCTGCATTTCAATATATAAGTGTAATTCATAAGCACTCCGGTATTTTTCTGCCTGTGTTGTATTTTTTTCAGCATATCTATAGTAACACTGCTTGCCTTTTTTGGTAAGACAAACCTACAGAATATATCAAAATATTTCTTTTCACATCAAAAAAGGCAAAAAATTAAGCAGGAGGGAAATTCAATTAAATTTTCCCTCCCGACTGGCTACCTTTTCATATCATTAATTAAAAGCTGTATATGTACAATCTGTTCAGAGGTCAGTCCCTCTACACTCACATATTTTATCTCTTCTCCAAGAATCGTTTCTATACTGACTGCCAGAACCTGCGAAAGCTTCTTCAGCATGGCAGAGGACGGCATAATATTGTTGTTCTCCCAGTTTGATATGGCCTGCTTTGTAATACCAAGCTTCCTCGCCAGCTCTGGCTGCGACATTCCGTGTATTTTTCTCAAATTCCGTAAATTACCGCCAAAGCTGCTTTTCTCCTTTTCTTTGCTTTTTATGATTATTTTCTGTTCTTCCTTTTGCAATGTATGCTGAAATCCTGACACCAGCAGCATCCCCTCTCTTCTATATTATTTTTGTGCAGAAAGCTCAGCGAGCTCATAGGTAAGCTTCAATTTACGGTTTCCGATATTTCCCCTGAAATTTTTCTGAATACGCTCTGCAGCCCTTACGCCGGATTCATAAGTGCAGGCCGGCAGCAAAAGTATGACCTGGTTCTGACTGTACCTCGCCGCCACATCTCCTGTTTTTAATATCCCGCGAACTGCATCTTCTAAAATATCCATCCCCTCAATCATTCCATAATCTATGGCAGAGCTCTGCCAGGCTCTATTAACTCTCTGTACAGTCAGCAGTATTATGAATTCAGTGATTCCCAGACGGTGAACCCGCCGCACCTCTACCTGATAAATCTGACGAAAAATCTGATAATTACAAAAAAATACGCCTTGGGAATTCTCCAGCTCGCTTTCCTCTGATAGAATTTTATTAATATCCGCTGTACACTCCTCCGTCTCCGATATCATCTTTTGAAAAACTGCCCACAGATTTTCAGGATTCCTTATTCCCATTCTTTCATAAAACAACTGGTTTGCTTTTTCGTACTGATACAGCGCCAGATTATATTTTTTCTGTTTATACAGGCTCTGTATCAACGAACAATGAATATTTTCATCAAGAGAATCTACCGTCAGGGCCTGTCTGCAAATTTCCTCATTCTCTTCCCATCTTTCTGTTCTCTCCAGAATTTTGCAAAGCTCCTTGACCGTATCCATATACACGGATTGATACCACGTCACCTTCGGCAGTATCCATGGCTCGTCCATAATCTGAGCAGACACGTTGCCTCGATAACAGTCAATAATATCCCTGCACAGCTTTTCCTTTCTCCCGTCGTCCTCCGTCAACCGAAGCAAAGCAGCCTTTTTCTCAAACTGTTCATAGTCGGTTTCCACTTCAATTTCTGGATTCCACCGGTATACCCCGGGCATAGAGCAAATAAATTTCTCATCCCCCAGAATCTTCAATACATTCCGAATACGGTACATCAAATTTCTGAGGGCTCCCTCTGGATTTCTGGCTCCATCCTCCCAAAACACATCAATCAACTGGCGGTGTGTCAGCGTACAATCCCGATAAATCAGCAGATAAGCAAGCATTCTTGTTATTTTATTGGAACAAATTGCCTCCTCACCGAGAACAGCTGTTCCGCTTGTCAAACAAAAGCTTCCAAACAACTGCATTTTTATCTTTTTCATGTCTGCTCACCTTACTTCTCACCTGTGTTTGATTCTGCTTTTCTGTACTTCTTAAAATCTGATTATTTACCGTACAAAAAAACATCCGCAGTTTATATTGGATCAGATGATCCAATACAAACTGCGGATGGTATCAAATATTTTTGCATACGAAAAAAGAATGGACAAAGTGTTAGCTCTGTCTGTCTGTCTGT
>JAUNGD010000118.1 GCA_030524705.1 Lachnospiraceae bacterium
ACTGCTAGTGGGCCAGCAAGAAATCATACAAATCCCGTGCATTGTCAAACACATACCTTTGTCTTTTTTCTTAATCATCTGCTTATCGTCCGTCCATTGTCAAACGTGCCAGATTTCTATTTTCATAATCATTAAATCTACCATTATCAGAATGATACATAAAATCTGCTACTTTCACTGCTTTCTCATCCGTATTTCCCATATCCTCTGAAAACAGGTATTCATCCCCAGACAACCAAACACAATAATGCGATACATCCTGTTTAAGAAACGGTATGTCTATCTGCCACAATCCAAATATTATGACAGCCGCAAATAAAACAGCCAGTCCAACAGCTGCCAGATTAAAATAATGATTTCCTACAGGATTTCCGCATTTGCTGCAAAACTTGGCATGATCCGATAATCTTTTTCCGCAATTTGTACAATACATATCAAGAACATTTCCTTTTTCGAAATATCTATGTTCACAATTCTTCCTATATATTTTTCAGCCTTCTATCCCTTCAGATCCTGCCTCTCATCCACTCCCGTGATCACTCCCTTAAAAGAACGCACCCTTCTCAGAAGAATGATCTCACATACCGGAATCGCAATAGCCAGCAGCATGACCAGCGGATTCTCGTTAAAACCAAATTTACTTTGAATCCAGGCCTCTACCGGTGACAGTAAAGATTGAATAAAGGAAGAAGACTGCCCATAGCTGTAACCGTAATCTATCCCCAAACTGCTGAAAAATCCGGCCATTAATGAGCTCGCTTCGTCCCCATATCCGTACATCGAATTTGTCACCGCATTCGCTGCACTCTGCCAAAAGGCCGCCCACAAAAATCCCACTGTCTTTATCATGACATTGAAACCTAAAACCAGCACGGGATAGAAGGAGACTGTAACACTCTCTCCGTCGCCCTTTATTATTTTTTCTGTGCAAAGAGTAGTTTTCCGCAAGGAGCCAATATAGCAAATGTCCACAAGAGATACTGCAAGCGCCAGTATTAACCCCACCGGCCCGCCGAATACGGTTCCCACCATACATACAGGCACACTCACAAGAATCTGAATAACATACTCTGCGGTCATAACACCACGGGCAATAGAAAATCCGCTTTCATCCGGTTTACCGTTTTTGCTGCCAAAATAAATTTTCCACAAAGCAACACACAAAAGTATTGGCAACAGCTCCATAACCCACTTTATAAATGAAAGCTCAGAAAACAGCTTATATACCAAATCTCCGGTATAAAGCAGGCAAAAAAGAAGAAATACACTGCTTGTCCCCAACTGAAGTATAAAAGACTGCCACTGATTCAGTGAAGCATCTTCCCGTATCTGTACCTTTTCTGCCTTCTTTTCTATCCTTTTCCTTTCTCCTGTGTTCTCTTTCTTTTCAGAAAAATCCTGAATGAAAATTTGCCGTAAAATTCCCGGAGTATCTCTCATTACCTTACCAAAGGGCTCTTTCTCCTCTTCCTCAATCTGATTCTCCTTCTTCATTAGATAATAACATACGGCAGCAATCAGAACAGCTCCGGCCACAGGATAGTAATCTGCAATGCCAACCTGATAGTATTTTGCTGTATCCTGAATTTTTATAACATGCAATACGCATTTTAAAGTGCTTCCACAAAACAGAGAATATAATAAATTTCTTCCATATTCTTTCTGACATCGAAAAGAAATCAGAAACAGCATACCGGCATTCCAGGTACAGGTTACAGTCATGCACAGGCCCCATACTTTATCAAACGTGCTATAATAATTGAGATAGGTCAAATACCTCAAAGCGCTGTATATGTACAGGATACAAAAAAGAATCCCGGATATCTTTAACAATCCTTTAGCATATTGTATCTCCCCACTCTTTAAATTCTGTGCGATACGTTCCGCGGCCTGTCCGGTTTTCTCCTCCAATTCCGAGAATACCTGAACGGTACTTTTATTTTTTCTGCCTGTTTTTCTACCGCACCCCGGACAATACTGATACCTCGAATCCAATTTCATGCCGCATTCTGAGCAATACCCCGGAAAGTCTTCTGCTCTTGCCCTCTCTGTTCGTTCTGATTCACAGGATGCTCCCTCCGTGCTTTGGCTTTGCTGCCTCTGTTTATCTTCACACTTTTTTCTATTTGTTTCTTCCTGCACTGCGCCGCAATATGGACACCGAATCGAATTTTCAAGAAGTTTTTCTCCGCATGTCAAGCATTTTTTCATTTTCCATAACTCCATCGTCTCTAGTATTGCAGGATTCTTTCCCGACAGCTATCAGAATCCTTTTATTAATCGTATATTCATTTTATAGTCGGTTAATTAATACGTCAAGTCGTCTATCCGCTTTTAAATATGTTTATAAGACTGTTTTTTTACATATGATAAAAAGCAAAAATCCAGGAGGGGAACATGGCATTAGATTATACTGAAATCGGAAGACGGATTGCCCGGCGCCGGAAACAACTGGGACTAAAACAGTCTGAAGTCGAAGAAAAAGCAGATTTAAGCTACAAATACCTTTCAAATATTGAACGCAGCATCTCAATCCCTTCAACAGAGGTCATTATGCGCCTGGCAATCGCGCTTGATACTACCCCCGATGAGTTTTTAGTTGGAACGCTTCGGCATGAAAATGAAGAGTGGAAAAATATTGCAGAAATGCTTCGGAATTTTGATTCGAAAAAATTATCTCTTGCAAGAAGCTTTTTGACATGGCTATCGGAACAAGAATTATAAATTTCTTCCTGTCATTATCGTCTTACAAATCAATCGGGTTATAAATCCAAAATCAATCGGGTTATAATTGTAAAATCAATCGGATTATATTTCTAAAATTAATCGGCTTCCAGTTGTAAAATCAATCGGCTTTGGATATAATATACTCAGAGGTGAACCAAAATGGACAGGAAAAAATATATTCCCCGAATTATTGATAACAAACTAAAAGAATATCTGGAGATATTTGGAGCCGTCTGCATAGAGGGCCCCAAATGGTGTGGGAAAACATGGACTTCCTCCTATCATTCAAAAAGTGAAATTCTCATTGGCGACCCTGACGGCAGCTTTCAGAACCGGCAGCTGGCGGAGCTGTCTCCCGCTCTGGTGTTGGAGGGGGAAACTCCGCGGCTGATTGACGAATGGCAGGAAGTTCCGCCTATTTGGGATGCGGTACGCCACAAGGTCGACCAGACGACTCAAAAAGGCCAGTTTATCCTGACTGGTTCGGCTACTCCAAATCACAAGGGTATTCTGCACAGCGGAGCTGGCCGAATCGCAAAATTGCGTATGCGTCCCATGTCTTTATATGAGTCCGGGGATTCCTGCGGTAAAGTATCTCTGGAACAACTATGCTGCGGAAAACTTACTCCGGTCATGACCGGTGAAGTCGATCTGAAAAAGTTAATCGAATGTATCATCCGCGGCGGCTGGCCCGGCAGTATGGGCCTGTCTGCAGAGCAGGCCGCTCTGCTGCCTGCCGAATACCTGAAGGCTGTTGTGGATGACGACGTATACCGGGTTGACGGAATAAAACGAAATACAACCAAAATGAAATTGCTTTTACGCTCTCTGGCCAGAAACGAAAGTACCACCGCCACTAATAAAACACTGAAAAATGACATTAAAGAAATGGACGATGAGGATATAGATGTGGAAACAGTAGCGGAATATCTGGATATCTTCGAGCGTTTATTCATTACAGACAATCAACCGCCCTTTTCTTCCGGCGTCCGTTCCTCAATCCGCGTAAAGCAGGCTGTAAAACGCCATTTTTCCGATCCGTCTCTGGCCTGCGCCCTTTTGAAAGTAACCCCGGCCAGTCTGATCGGAGATCTGGAAACTCTTGGTTTCCTGTTCGAGTCTCTATGCGAACGTGACTTGAAAATCTACGCGGAATCCTTTGGCGGTGCACTCTATCACTATCAGGACTACAAGGGACAGGAAATTGATGCCGTCATTGAACTACCGGACAGCCAGTGGTGTGCATTTGAAATTAAGCTTGGTGCAAATCAGATCAATGACGCTGCCGAAGGACTGCTCCGTATCAAGGAAAATTTTGAAAAAGATCCCAAGGGCAAGCCTCCGGCTATCCTCTGTGTCCTCTGTGGCATGGCAAACGCCGCGTACCAGAGGCCGGACGGCGTGTACGTCGTTCCTATTACGGCATTAAAAAACTAAAAAACACACCGTCGATGCAACCAGCAGGGTTCCTCCCAAAACATAAAAAATCATAGAAACGGAATAACAGCTTCCCAAAAATCCCGTCAGCGGGCTGGCCGCCACCATCAGCACCGAATACAGCATGCTGTCTATGCTGATCAGGGTGGCCCGCTGGTCGCTGGTAAAATCACGGTTCACGCTTTCACTGACTGCTACCTCAGAAAAGCCCTCACACGCCTGTACGATACAGGCGCCGAATATTATGACCGGCAGCCATCCGCTTCCGGTAAGGCACGTCCCAAGACCGCCCAGTATGCCGCATCGAAGCACAATCTTAAAAAATCTCATTTTGCTTCTGGCGGCCATCCATGTCCCGGCCGCACCGGACAGCGGGATCAGCAGCATCGGCAGACCGATCCACTCCCGGGGCCAGCCGCAGTTCACAAGATGCTCCTGCAGATACATCATAACAAGATAGCACGGGCAGGCCACCGCCGCATCTGCAAACAGCTTGCCCATCGTCCGGGGATGCTCCCGGATAAAAACCACCGTATCGCAGATATGGCGCTTCAGCCGTACACCGATGTTTCTTAAGCTGTACCGGCTGCGTCTTTGCTGCTCCTGAGTCACCGCCGGCTCTTTCAGCCCCATGACACAGAAAACTGCCGCCAGATTCAATCCCGCGGAAATCAGGTATGTATACCGGTAGCCCAGCGCAATTGCCACAGGACTTAACGTACAGGCCAATGCCTGGAAGACCCTTCCCGTTATGCCGATGCCTGAACGCACCTTTTTGTATTCTTCCGCACATCCCGTCTCCAGCATACTGTCATACGTGATCGCCTCCTCCGTCCCGGAGGCCAGGTTAAAGCTCAGCGCAGAAAAAATCATTCCGGCATAGATCCATCCGCTCCAGCCCCGCATCGCCATAAAAACACCGGAGCACATTCCCATAAGCCCTGAAAAAATCAGCGTCCTCCTTCTGCCGAACAGATCCGCCGCCATACCGCTGGGAATCTCAAAAATCATACTGGTAACATGAAAAACGCCCTCTGCGATCCCTACCTCCGCCAGGGAACATCCCCGGCCCAGCAAAAAGATGACCCAGACCGCATCCACCATTCGAAAGCTGATCAGCGCTTCATAGACATATAAAAGCCGTGTCTGTTTCTTTATATTCATAGATTTCACTCTCCATTCTGTATTCCTGTGAAGGCCCGCACGGCAGCCGCCAGCCTGCGCAGGCATCACCAGGCATGAAAGCCACGTCTCTGATGCCCAGACAGAAGACTGCACAAGTGCCTCCTCTACCTGCTCACCGAGACGGGGATTTCATAGTAAATTCAGTTCTTTATTTTTGTTGGAAAATTAAGATACCCATAAAAATGGGCGCAATGATAGCCGGAAAGAATCAAATGTTTGATTTTACTCTGTA
>JAUNGD010000034.1 GCA_030524705.1 Lachnospiraceae bacterium
CTGCTCATTGTCATGAATTTATCATGGAGTTGCCGGAAGGGTATCAGACCCGGCTCTTTGAGGGCGGCAATACGCTTTCCGGCGGTGAGAAACAGCGGATTGCCATCGCAAGAGCGATTCTGAAGGATGCGCCGATCCTGCTTTTGGATGAATCTACGGCATCACTGGACGCAGACAACGAGGCAAAGATCAATCAGGCGTTAGACCGGCTGATGAAGGGTAAGACCGTATTTGTGATTGCCCATCGTCTGAATACCATTCAGAACGCTGATCAGATCATCGTGCTGAATGAGGGCCGCATTGAGGAAATGGGAACCCATACGGAACTGCTGAAAAAGCAGGGGCACTATTACGAGATGGTGCAGGAACAGGAAAAGGCAAAAGAATGGATCGTGAAGGGAGCATAATGAATGAAAAAATTGAGCGAATTAGAGGAAGGGGCCTGCGGTGTCGTTACGGCAATCTCCGGCGATACGCATTTTCAGAGCCGGATTACTTCGATTGGTCTTACAGTTGGCAGCAAAATCGAAGTCATACAAAATCCAAAGAAGCAGCCGATCCTTTTATATTGCAGAGATACTATGGTGGCGATCAACAAGAAAGAGTCCGATAAGATCATGGTGGAGGTGACAAAGTAATGAAGGAGAAAACGATTGCCCTTTTGGGACAGCCAAATTCCGGTACAGCTTGGCCGAACCCTTTTCATGCTGGCTGATTATACAGGCATCCGGGTTCCCGTAGTTTTGCTTCTGAACATGGTGGACGTTGCTGCCGCACAGGGAAAGCGGATTAATGTGGCCGGCATTGAAAAAACGCTGGGTATTCCGGTTGTTCCAATGGTAACTGCGGACAAAAAGCAATACGACGCATTTTTCTCCTTGCTGAAAAACTGCGATAAAAGGGCCTCCATTTTGAACTGCGATAGGCTGGAACGAATCTATCGGGGAACGCGCTGGTTCAGAAAAATGTGCAGCCCTCTGAGTTTGAGAAGATCGGTCAAAGGCTTGCCAGGGTAAAGGATGGCAACCTTCATACGGCAGACTGCAAATTTCAATGGATTGATACACTGATAAACGAGAATGTTACCAGCAAAGAAGAAAAAGACGGTACGAAGCCGCTTTGACCGGGCGGCAACCAGCAAACGATGGGGCAAGCCGATTGCCATTGGCATGATTGTTCTTGGCCTGATCTGCTCTATGGCGATTGGCTTCCCTCTGATGGGATTGTTCAGTATCTTGATTACGGGAATATCTGTTATTTAGAGAATCAGGGATATCTCCGGAAAGTAGTGTATCAGCCTAGCTGCGATAAAAATTGTAAGGGTTGCTACGGGTGTGATCAGCCCACTCCTGACATGAGCGAGGAGCTTTACGTTGACGGAAATGACTGCGGAAAAATTCTATGAGGCTGGGATAAATGTACTGGCAGTTGCTGATCGGGATGTGGACAGTGCTTATGTGATGATGGAATGTATTTCACCTTTGTGGGGATCCCGGCAGGGCGTGGAAAAATCCATTCGAGATACCGGGGCCAAATTCAAATGGGGAATTTGATGACGATACTTACTGTTTGTGAAAATATCCGGTATGCAAAGTCAGATGCTACGGATGCGGAGGTCGAAGAGAATAAAGAATATGATAAAAAATTGTGGCAGAAGTTGACACAGTTCTATTTTACTGATAAATTAGTTGTAACTAACTTGACCGAAGGGGTGAAAGAAAGATGAGAAAAAGAATAAAACAAATTGGCCTTATCATGTCAATCAGTTTGCTGGCTGCTCAGTTTCAGGGGGTGACGGGATGTGCAGGAGGCACGGAGGATGCTGTTACATGTACTGGTGAAGCGAAAGGAAACAGCGGTCTGGTCACAGTAGAGGTAGTTGCAACGGAAGATGAGATTCTTTCGATAGAGGTAATCGATGAGAATGAGACAGTAGGGATTGGAACTGCGGCGATAGAGGAGCTTCCCGACGCGATTGTGGAGGCTCAGAATGTGGAGGTAGACGGTATTTCAGGAGCAACGTTTACCAGTGACGCAATAAAAGAAGCAGTGAGGCAGGCGCTTACGTCGGCGGGATTCGACCCGGATAGTTACGGGCAGACGGCAGCGGCTGAGCAGACGGATGAGTCAGAAGGGCAGGAGGCAGAGGATGAGTCTGTGGGCGATCAGGAGATCAATACACAGATTGTTGTTGTGGGAGCAGGCGGAGCCGGTATGACGGCCGCCATCGAAGCGGCAGACGCTGGTGCGGAGGTTGTGATTGTGGAGAGTCAGCCAATGGTCGGCGGTAATTCAATCCGGTCAACGGGAGGATTGAATGCCGCAAAGACAGACTATCAGGATGAGAATGAATTTGCCGAGGGCGCAGGGGTAGAAAAAACACTGGCAGCGGCTGAGGACCAATATGCGGATAATGAGGCGATTTCATCATTGGCAGAGATTGTGCAGAAACAGTGGAGTGAATATCAGGAAAATCCCACCGGTTACTTTGATTCTGTAGAGCTGATGGAATTGGATACGCTGATTGGCGGGAAGGGCATAAACGATCCGGAGCTGGTGGAGACGCTTGCCGGTGACAGCAAGGCTGCAGTTGATTGGCTGGAGTCTATCGGCGCTTCCCTCGCCAGTGTTTCCAGCTTCGGCGGCGCTTCCGTCAAGCGGATACACCGTCCATTGGATGAAGCCGGAAAAGTGGCGGCCGTTGGCTCTTATCTGATTCCGATTTTGGAGGAGAATCTGGAAAGCCGCGGGATTGAAGTGCTGCTGAATACGACGGCGGAAGAAATTATGGTCGAGGATGGAAAAGTGTGTGGAATCCGTGCGGCAGGAAATGATGGAGAAACGATCGTAGTCAATTCCGATGCGGTGATTCTGGCCACCGGCGGTTTCGGCGGAAATCTGGAGATGGTGTCCCAGTTAAATCCGGAGTTGGAGGGCTTCATGACCACGAATGCACCGGGAGCACAGGGACAGGGAATTAAGATGGCGGAGGAGATTGGCGCAGGTACGGTGGATATGGATCAGATTCAGGTGCATCCCACTGTTCAAGCCGATACCGCAGCGCTGATCACCGAAGGACTGAGAGGAGACGGCGCGATTCTGGTGAATGCACAGGGAGAGCGCTTTGTCGATGAGGTAGGTACGAGAGACGTGGTTTCCGCGGCAGAGATTGCACAGCCTGGCAGTTACAGTTGGCTGATTATGGATCAGGCAATGGCGGATGCGTCCAGCGTCATTCAGGAGTATATTGAAAAAGGCTATACCGTAAGCGGCGAAAGCTATGAAACGCTGGCGCAGGAGATGGGAGTAGATGCAGACACTTTTGCGGAGACGATGAATCAATGGAATTCATATGTGGGAAATCAGGAGGATCCGGATTTTGGAAGGACAAGCTTTGCGGCTGCATTGGATACAGCGCCCTACTATGCAGTCAAGGTGACGGCAGGAATTCATCATACGATGGGCGGACTTACCATCAATACAGAAACTCAAGTGCTTGATACAAATGGCAAGGTGATCCCTGGACTGTATGCCGCCGGGGAAGTCACCGGAGGCGTACATGGTGCAAACCGTCTGGGCGGCAACGCAGTTTCAGATTTTGTTGTTTACGGAAGAATTGCCGGAACGTCAGCGGCAGCGTATGTGGCATCTTGATATAATATAAACGTTTCTTCGATTTTCTAATTTTATACTTGACATCACATAAGAAGTTATATTATACTAACCGAAGTTAGATAAAACTATTTGCACGGCTGGAAATTGATTTTGTGCAAGGATGATTCAAAAAAATGGCGGGAGGACAGTTGGGTGAGCCGGATGAACAGCGAAAAATCAGAGAAAAAAGAAAGTCCGGCACGCAAAATAAAAGCAGAGTCCCGGGAGGATTATCTGAAGGCTATTTATGTGTTGTCTGAAAAAAATGGAAGAAAAATCCGTCCTGCAGAATTAGCCAAATATATGCAGTTTTCCAATTCCAGTGTCAGCCGTGCGCTGGGAATACTCAAATTGGAAAGACTGATTCAGATGGATGAAAATTATTTCATTTGCCTGACAGAAGAAGGGCAGGGCATAGCCCGAAGCATATACGATAAGCATTGCTTTTTCAGGCAGAGGCTTTTGGATGCCGGCGTGGAGGAGACAGTAGCCAGTAAAGAGGCTGGGCGGCTGGAACATGCGATTAGTGATGAAAGCTTTAAAAAACTTGTTGCAACATTGCTTTAACGGTTGTGCATGTTGCGGCAAGTTATATTAATGCACGTCGGTTAGATACAACTAATTTGAAGTAGAATAAAGTAACCGAAAATTGCGCAGAGGGATGAAAGAGAGGAGAGAGGAATGATGCGTGGCAGTACAAGCGTTTTAAACAGAGTATTTGTTGTGATCATGGCATTTGCCATGGCGTTTCTCATGGCTTTGCCCCAGGTGAACTACACGAGGGCGGCAGAGACAGGAAAGTGGGAAGCGGCGGCGGATGAAATCGATAAATATCTGGATGCCGGTTTTGAGTATTATCTGGAGGGTAATGCAAAAGATGCGTATAACTCTGTGAATGACGCATATTTCAAGATTTACGAGGTGACGGGCTTTGAGCGCCAGACGATGAGCTACATATCCGGGCCGAGGAAAAATGCGGTGGAGCTTCAGTTTTCTGCCTGCAAGGGCGCCGTGAAAAAGGATAATACGGATGTGGAAATACAGACGGAGGTCCGCACGGAGATCAATAAGCTGAAAGCTATGATCCGTGAGGATGGAAATAAGCTGGCGGCAAAGGACGGCGAGGCGTCTTCAGTTACGAAATATTACGATCATGGAGAATTGGTGGCCAGTGATCCTTATGCTGACCTGGCAGGAGATCCCGATGCCGCAGTGAAGTATTCTAACTGGACAGAAGCCGCAGAGGCGGTAAATGAACTGCTGGATACGGCGTTTACGGCTTATAAGGGCAAGGATTACGAGGCGGCGTTAGATAACTATTATACAGCTTTGTATAGTGTGTTCGAGACTTCTGGTTTGGGAGCTTCCATCTACAGCAATCTGGGCATTGATGGCCGGGGGTCTGTGGATGCGGCATTTGAGGAATTGGAGGAAGTTGCTTCAGGCGAAAAGTTTCAGAGAAAAGCTTTTCAGAGAAAGACGAATTCGGTCAAGAATCTGCTTCTGGCGGATGCGGAAAAGATTGACACCATTGAATCTGAGGCAAAAGCGGCAGAGGAGGCAGCGGCGGCAGAAGCAGCAGCGGCAGCGGCCGCAAGCGCAGCGCAGGAAGCTGGTTCTTCCAATAATGGTTATCTGATCTTTATTGGCGCGTTTGGAATTATTCTTCGCGAAGGACTGGAAGCTATTCTCGTTATTGCGGCGATCCTGACCTATCTGCTGAAGTCCGGAAACAAAAAGAATGTTAAAAATGTATATGTGGGATCTGTGATTGGAATTATAGCCAGCTTTCTGGCAGCCTGGGGGCTTACACTGCTCAAGAGCTTTGCTGGAGATGCTTTCGGGGCACAGTCCCAGGAAATTATCGAAGGTATTACCGCTTTGATTGCCGTGTGCGTTCTGTTCTACGTAAGCAACTGGATGATCTCGAAAGCCGAGGCGGCTTCCTGGTCGAGATATATTGATGGGATGGTACAAAGCTCAGTGGAAAAGAGCTCGGCATTTGCACTTTCCTTTACCGCATTCCTCTCTGTTTTCCGCGAAGGTGCTGAGGTAGTTCTGTTTTATCAGCCGATGCTTACAGAGGATGGCAATCCGGGAATGGTATGGGCCGGATTCCTGACAGGCTGCGTTGTTCTGGTCGGAGTATATTTTGCAATCCGCTTCCTGTCCATCAAGCTTCCGATAAAACCGTTTTTTACGGCGACAAGTATTCTGATGGCTTATATGTCAGTCTCCTTCCTGGGTTCCGGAATCAAGGAGCTGGCGGAAGGAGGACTCCTGGATGTGACGCGTATTCCATGGATGCTGGAAGAAAACGATGTACTGGATGTCTTGGGAATTTATCCCTATGTTGAGATGGTGATTCCGCAGCTTATTCTGATTATCATTCTTGTAGCGACCTTTGTAGCGGCGCGTTATAAAGGAAAAATTGATGCAATGAAGGCGGAGGCTGCGAAGGCGTCGCAGCAGCCTGCGACAGTAAAATAGTACCTTATGAGACAGGCGGCAACCCGCATGCCGTGATTGTTTCTGGTAAATAAAATGTAAACTTTAAGGAGGATTTTTAATATGAAAAAGAAAGTATTGGCGCTTTTGGCCGCTGCTGCTATGACAATCTGCAGCGCAATGCCGGTAATGGCTGAGGAAGCAGGCTTTGAGGAGTTTCCGATTGGCGAGGAGCAGGACGTAGATGTTCTTCATGTAGCCGCTGTATATTTCCAGCCGGTACCCATGGAGCCGGCAGCAGAAGCTGGTCTTACGGTTGAGGAATCCAATCTTCATATTGAGGCAGACATTTCTGCAAACGAGAACGAGCTGGGATTTGGCGTTGGCGACTGGGTTCCCTATCTGAGCGTTGATTACAAAGTAATTGCTTCCAGCGGAGACATCGCGGCAGAAGGTACCTTCATGCCGATGAGTGCCAGTGACGGACCTCACTACGGCGCAAACATTCTTCTTGAAGAGGCTGATACCTATACGCTGACCTTCACCATCCACAATCCGTCCGAGAACGGATATCTGCTGCACATTGATGAGGAGACCGGTGTTCCTGGTAAGTTCTGGAGTGAGCCGATCGAGGTTACCTTTGAGAATTGGGAGTATGTTCCGCAGGAGTGGTAATATAACTGAATTACAGTAACGATTTACAGGTGGCATGCGAGACCGCGGGGGAGGGATGCATGTCACCATGTTTACGTTATAAAAAATGAATCACTGGAGGAGTTTGAAGTGCTGAATTATATTGCAACAGTAACAGAAGATCTTGTGGTTATAGTGATTCTGATTACCATGCTCTATGCTTTTTTTAACATGACCTGCGGTCACAGAGGGAGGCGTTCCCAGAAAATAGGCATCGCTGCCGGCCTGCTTGCTTCTGCGGCTATGGCGGTTGCAAAAAATGTTACCAGCAAAATTGCGACAAACCGATGGAATCTTTATATTTTTTATGTCGGCATAGCAGCTGCTTTGTTATTTGTTATTTTTTCCCTTCTTTCTATACGTCGGAAGTCTTCCGGCCTGACGGCAGCGGAGCTGATTGCTCATTTGAGCGGAGCAATTCTGACGGCGGATCTGATTTTTTATGAAGCGCCGGATGTCATGGCCTATCCGTTTAAATTCGAGACTTTGGGGAGCGGAATATTTTCCGTTGCTTATCTGGTGCGGCTGATCGGATGGCTGGTGCCGCTCATTCTTTTGTACGTGATGGCGCGGTGCCTGTATCGGTCAATACTGACTCTGGGTTCTATCAGAATGCTGTCTGCATCGCTCTATCTGGCGCTTGCGGTCAATGTATTCCGTTTTGCGGGGCTGATTCTGGGAAAATGGCTGGCAAAACCGAAATGGCTTACCTGGCCGGTGTTCCGGTCGTCGGATCATCCCTGGGCCTTTCCCTTTGCAAAATTTGTATCCAACAATACTGTATTTTTTATCGTGATTACGGAAGTCATCGCCCTGCTGATTCCCATTGTCCTGGCAGCACGAAGCATCCATGTGACGCAGCCTTATGAAAATTCTGCCCAGCGCCGAAAATTGATTGCGGCAAACAGGCACCGCCGGCGCCAGACCGCGGTAATCGTGCTGTGTGCAGCGGTCTTTGTCGTCAATCTCACTGTAGTCAAAGCGTATATCTCCCAGGAAGTGGAATTGTCAGAGCCGGAGACATATGAGATTGAAGATGATAAGATATTGATTTCACTGGAGCAGCTTGCTGACGGGCACCTGCATCGCTATGAATACACAACGGATGATCAGGTGAATGTGCGGTGGATCATTATCAAGAAGCCTGGTTCCGGGGCATACGGCGTGGGACTGGATGCGTGCAACGTATGTGGTATCGCCGGATATTTTGAGCGTGACGGGCAGGTAGTCTGCAAGCGGTGCGATGTTGTGATGAATATTAACACAATCGGATTCCAGGGAGGCTGCAACCCGATTCCGCTGGAATATACGGTGGAGAACGGCTCCATTGTGATTCCGGTACAGGCGGTCATTGACGGAAAGAAGAAATTTGAATAAGGAGAGAGCAAAATGATAATTCGTATGATTCGCGGAGCTCTGATCCGGCAAAAGGGTAAGATGATGCTGATTGCATTTACGATTGCGCTGGGTACATCGCTGGCGACCGCCATGTTGAATGTGATGCTGGATGTAGGAGATAAGGTTAATCAGGAATTAAAGACATACGGAGCCAATATTACGGTAAAGCCTAAGGATTCTTCCCTCCTTTCAGATTTGTATGATGTGGAAGATGAAGGTGATGCCATTCAGACCTCTTATCTGCAGGAGGATGAGGTCAGTAAATTGAAAACAATATTCTGGGCTTTTAATATTGTGGATTTTGCGCCGTTCATGGAGACGGCAACCGCTCTGCCCGACGGTTCCGAGGCAAAGGTAGTGGGTACCTGGTTTAATCATCATTTGGATTTAAGTACGGGGGAGTCCCTGGATGCGGGGGTGACCACGCTGAGAACGTGGTGGGATTTAACGGAAGGTACGTGGATTGACGAGCAGCAGGATTCTTTGAACTCGGCCATGGTGGGAGCAGTCCTGGCCGAAGCCCAGGGGTGGCAGACGGGAGATACCGTTACACTGGATGGGCCGGCATCCTCTGCTGAGGTCACGATTGTAGGTATTTTTGATGGCGGCGGAGATGAGGATGAACAGATCTATGCGCCGCTGGATCTCGTTCAGTCGCTGAACGATACGGAAGGAAAAGTATCTTACATAGAGGTGAGCGCCCTAACAACGCCGGACAATGATCTGGCCCGGCGTGCCGCCCAAAACCCACAGGCACTGTCCAGTGCCGATTATGAAACCTGGTATTGTACGGCGTATGTCAGCGCAATCTGTTATCAGATACAGGAGGCGATCACAGACTGCGTTGCATCAGCAGTTCGCCAGGTGGCAGAGTCAGAGGGAACGATTCTTGATAAGACACAGCTTTTGATGATTCTGATTACGATTCTCAGTCTGATCGGTGCTGCTCTGGGAATCTCAAATCTTGTGACCGCCAGTGTGATGGAGCGGGCAAAAGAAATCGGATTGCTCAAAGCAGTCGGTGCCAGAGATCACTCTATCACAGGACTGGTATTGACGGAGATATTGATAACGGCGCTGATCGGCGGAGTGGCCGGTTATTTTATGGGCTTTGGATTCGCACAGCTGATCGGACAGACGGTGTTCGGCTCGGCAATCGAGATGCGGCTTATGGTGGTTCCTATTGTGATCGTGCTTATAGCCCTGGTAACTGCCGCCGGCAGCGTTCCGGCAATTTTTATGGTGCTGAGGCTTGATCCGGCTGAGGTGCTGCATGGTAGCAAAGCATGATCAGACAGAGAGAAGGGATTACGGGATATGAATAAAAAAAGAAAAATGCTGTTAAAGATGGTTACGGCATCTCTGCTCAGAAGGCGGTCAAGAATGCTGATTGCTCTGTTGTCAATTGCAGTGGGCGCAACAATCTTATCCGGTCTGGTGACAATTTATTATGATGTTCCTAGGCAGATGGGAGCACAGTTCAGAAACTATGGCGCGAATATGATTTTGGTGCCGTCTGACGAAGAAACGATGACGCAGGAAGGTGCTCAGGAATGCATGGATATAATTCCGGCGGACGATCTGGTAGGAGCTTCGCCCTATCGCTATATTAATGTCGAGATGAACAGCCGTCAGAGAATCTTTGTGGCGGCGGGAACCGATTTTGAACAGGTGCAGTCTACCAGCCCTTATTTTATGGTAGATGGGGAATATCCTTCCTCAGAGCGGCAGGTACTGGTGGGAAAAGAGACGGCAGAGCTGATCGGGGCCAGGATTGGTTCCGTGCTGGAGCTTTCCTACAAACCGGAGGGCGGCAAAAGAAACTCCTTGAAGTTTACTGTTTCCGGTATTCTGGACACAGGCGGGGATGAGGAATCCTATATTTTTATGACGCTGAAAGCAATGTCAGATCTGACGACCGAAGAGACTGCGCTGGATGTCATGGAGCTGAGCATTTCTTCAACAGAGGAGGGACTGGAAAATTATATTACACAGATTTCTGAAATGGATAATGGAATCCAGGCGCGTCTTGTAAAGAGGGTAACAAAATCGGAGGCTTCGGTACTGTCAAAGCTGCAGTCGCTGGTACTGCTGGTGACGGTGGTGGTGCTGCTTCTTACTATGATCTGTGTGTGTACGACCATGATGGCTGTGGTGTCAGAGCGGAGAAAAGAGATCGGCCTTAGAAAGGCATTGGGAGCTTCAGATCAGAGTATACGCACGGAATTTTTATATGAAGGAATGTTTTTAGGATTACTGGGCGGCATTCTGGGAACAGTTCTGGGGTTTGTGTTTGCACAGACCGTCAGCGTAAATGTGTTTGAATCGTCAATTACGTTTCAGCCGCTGCTTCTGCCTGTCACGGTAATTGCCTCTATGCTGATTGCAGCATTATCCTGCATGATACCGATCAAAAATGCGATTGCAATAGATCCGGCTTTGGTGCTGAAGGGCGAATAAAAGGAGGAGAAGAAAATGAGTCTTCTGGAATTAAAAAATATTTCCAAAATATATGGAGAGCTGCATGCGCTTGACAATGTAAATATCCATGTGGAAAAAGGCGAGTGGGTGGCAATTATGGGGCCTTCCGGTTCAGGAAAGAGCACTATGATGAATATCATTGGCTGCATGGATAAGCCCACGTCCGGAGAGGTTTATCTGGACGGCGTAGATATTTCAAAGGAAAACGGGAAAAAACTGACAGAGATCAGAAGAGATAAAATCGGGCTGATCTTTCAGCAGTTTCATATGGTAAATTATCTGACTGCGGTTGAGAATATCATGGTGGCGCAGTACTACCATTCTATCCCGGACGAAGAAGAGGCGCTGGAGGCCCTGGAGCGAGTGGGGCTTAAAGATCGGGCCCGGCATCTGCCGAGCCAGCTTTCCGGAGGAGAGCAGCAGAGAGTATGCGTGGCCAGGGCTCTTATTAATCATCCTGAGCTTATCCTGGCGGATGAGCCTACCGGAAATCTGGATGAGGCGAATGAAAATATCGTTCTGGATCTGTTCCGGCAGCTTCACAGAGAGGGAACGACTTTAGTCGTAGTTACGCATGACCCGGAGGTAGCAGAGGCGTCGCAGAGGACAATTGTGCTGAAAAACGGGCGTGTGGCAAAAGAGATTATAAATGAAAATTTTCAGGATTAGGGGACAAAGAAAATGAAAAACAGGAAAATCTGTGTGCTTGATGCGGCAATACTTATCTTGTTTTGCCTTCTGACAATCGGTGTTATTACCTTTCTCAGACCCTGCGGGGTACATGAGGACGGAAGCTACAGCTCTTGCCACTGGGCCGGCAGAATTCTGTTCGGATTTGGAATAACCGGAATCCTGGAGATGGTTTTTGTATTGCTTTTGCAAAAGCCGTTCCGTTTCGGTGTAAATGCGGCAGTATTTTTGCAGGCAGTTTTGATGGTGATGATTCCGGGAGGGATTGTCTCCCTCTGCGGGATGAATACCATGCGCTGCAATTTGATTATGAGACCGGGCGTCCAGGTGATTTCACTGGTGATCGCTTTGTTGGCGGCAATTAATCTTTGGATGATTTGGCGATTGATACAAAAGGAGAAGTAATATGAAATTCAGTAAAATTCCTTTGCGTAATCTGCTTCACAGACGGGGACGTACTGCCGTTTTGACTGTTCTGGTAGCTTTACTGGCCTTCACATTATTTTCAGGGGCATATATAATGCTCAGCCTTCACAGCGGAATCGACAGCCTGGAAGCAAGGCTGGGAGCAGACATTATCGTAGTGCCTTCTTCTGCAAAGTCAAAGGTCGATCTGGACAACATTCTGCTGCAGGGAACCACCGGATATTTTTATATGTCGGCAGATTATTTTGATAAAATAAAGCAGACAGACGGGGTTGAGCAGGCATCCGCCCAGATCTTTCTTGCATCACTGAAGGCGTCCTGTTGTTCTGTAGCCGTGCAGGTGATCGGCTTTGATCCGGAGGCAGATTTTACAGTTCAGCCCTGGATTGAGAAAAAATACAATCAGAAGCTGGAAACGTATGATGTGATCGTAGGGGATACGGTAAATGCAGAGGTAGGCGATTATATTACCATTTACGAAAAAAACTGCCGGGTCGTAGCGCGCCTTGACAGGACAGGAACCGGGATGGACACGGCAATTTATACTACCTTTGATACCATCCGGCTGCTGCTTTCTTCTGCGCAGGAATTAGGGCATGACCTCAAAATTTCAGGCGATCCCTCCAGTGTCATTTCCGCTGTGTATATTAAGACGTCAAAGGACGCTGCCGTGGAGAGCGTTGCGAATGATATTAATCTGCATGTCCGTAAGGTTCAGGCCGTAGAGACTAAGAATATGCTAAGCGGTGTATCCAGCAGCATGACGGGAATTTCATCCGCTCTTGTTCTATTGATCGGTATTGTCTGGATTCTGGTATTTTTGATTATTATTTTTTCCTTTATCATGATTACCCGGGAACGCCGCCTGGAATTTGCGGCTCTCCGCGTGATAGGGGTATCCAGAAAAATGCTGGCACAAATGATTCGTAAGGAGACGGCAATCGTGTGTCTTTTGGGAAGCATTATTGGCGTCCTGGCCGGCTGTCTGGTGGTATTTCCCTTTGGAAGCCTGATTGAAGTGAGCTTGGGACTGCCATTTTTGACTCCCAGGCTGAGCACAGCAGCGGGGCTTGCGGCGGGCACCGTGCTGGGGGCGTTGATTACAGGAATTCTGGCGTCTCTGTGGACGGTACGCCGGGTCAGCCGTCTGGAGGCGAGTACAATTCTACGGGAGGGTAACTAGATGAAGCTATCTGCAGAAAAAATTGCGAAATGGTATCACCGAAGCCGTGGGGAGGCCAATCATTTTTATGCGGTCAGAGAAACAGATTTTGAGTTGCTTCCCGGGAAACTGACTATGATTACCGGACATTCTGGAAGCGGGAAAACCACATTACTTCATATGCTGGCGGGACTTTTGAGGCCGGATGCGGGCAGAGTATCCGTTGACGGCATTGATCTATACGGAATGAAAGATAAAGAACAATCGCGTTTCCGGAATGAGCATATCGGACTGATTACACAAAAGCACTTGAGTGTCCAGAGCTTAAATGTGCTGGAGAATATATTGCTGCCGTCTTCCCTGTACCATGACGGCTGTACAAATGAAGAAAAGGCGCTGGAATTGTTAGATTACTTTCAAATGGCGGATATGAAAGATGCTCTTCCGGGGGAGCTTTCAGGCGGAGAATTAAGGCGTATGAATGTCATTCGTGCCCTGACAGCGGATACGGAAATTCTTATGGCAGATGAACCTACGGGAGATATGGACGCTGAGAATACGCAGCGTGTACTGAAAAAACTGAGGGAAAAAGCGGATGCGGGAACCGCAGTTTTATTAGTAACCCATGAAATGACTGCGGAAAAATATGCGGATCGGATCTATATAATGGAGGCAGGGGGTCTGAATTTTGACAGGGGAGAAATGCAGGACGATGTGCCCATAGGAAACAGTCAAAATAGAAGCCTACATCAAGGAGCATTTTAACGGAAAGATAGATATTGCCTATGGGTGTTCCCTGGGCGGTTCCGATCTTGACCAGGCGGGCAGGTTTTTCACGGGGCTGAATTAGGCGCTGACAAATCCATTGGTCTATCACTATCCGAAAGCATTTCAAGGACCCGGATATCCGAAGATACGATTTGGAGTATGAGGAGGTTTCATTATTGGTCGGGCGTTTGTTATGTATGTGGTCATTGCTTTGGCTGATAGATTTCTGCTGACATTATTTTGAACCGGTTTTTCCAGAGAAGTAAATAAAAATCCGAATGGCACAGGCTATAACGAAATTACGGCCTGTGTTTTTTCTTTGCTTTGGATCAGATATTTTTTTGAAGCCTATTGACAAATGAGCACAGGGTTTCTATAATGATAATTAGATTATCGGTAATCGTATTATCAATTGGGAGGTGGGAACATGGCAAGACCGGATCGCTCTCTGGATCCGCGGATTCTGGAGAGCGCCAGGAATGAATTTCTTACTATGGGTTTCGAGAAGGCTTCGCTGAAAGCGATTTGTGACGGAGCCGGGGTGACAACCGGGGCGCTGTACAAGCGGTATGCCGGGAAAGAGGAACTGTTTCAGGCGGTCGTGGCCGACACGGTGGAGGCTTTGGAAAGGGTTCTTCGGGAAAAAAGCGTCACAGATTTTTCGGATGTTACAGATGCTGCCCTTGTTAAAGCCTGGGACATGGACGAAGCATACATGATGTGGTGGTTCCGGTTCCTGTTTGAACGGTATGACGGTTTTGTGCTGCTGTTAAAATGCGCCGAGGGAACACGGTATTCCAATTTCCAGCATGACTGGGTGGAGAAAATGACGCAGTCTACCTATCGCTATTATCGGGAGGCCTGCCGCAGAGGCTTGTGTACCGCAGACATTTCAGAAGGTGAGATGCATATTCTGCTGACAGCTTTTTGGGCAACGATCTATGAGCCATTCATCCATGATTATCGGATGGAGCAACTGGAAGACCATTGTAAACTGGTATGCCGTCTGTTTGACTGGTTCTCTACCCTTGGTTTTTCAGAAGAAGCGGTTCATCATGTGATAATATAACTTGAGGTGTATAAGGTTCCTTCTTTGGTGGAAGGAACTTTATAATCCACATTGGTTAGCGAGAACTAACCAAATAATAAAAGGAGGAATCAAAGTGTATAAGAAAGTTTTAGATTATGCGGGAGAGTACCGGAAACTGACGTATGCCTCTGTCTTTGTCATGCTCGTTGGCGTTCTTGTCAGTGTCATTCCGTATTTTTTTGCATACCAGCTGATCACACCACTTTTGGGCTATGGAGTCATGGATGCGGCAGGAGTTTTCTGGCGGGTAGCGGCCATTGCGGTCTGCGAAATTCTCTATGCGATTTTATATGTGAAGGGGCTTGCGCTTTCTCACGAGTCCGCTTATCACACGCTGCAGAACATCCGAATCTCCTTACAGCGGAAGATGGAAAAGCAGCCCCTCGGCGTGATTCAGGAGAAGGGCGTTGGCGTCATCAAGAAAATGTTCATTGACGATATTGAGTCTATTGAGCTTTTGCTGGCTCACGCGCTGCCAGAGGGAATTTCCAATGTGGCGGTGCCGGTATTTGTTTTTATTGCCATGTTCTTCGCGGATTGGAAGCTGGCGCTGTTAAGCCTTCTGTCCCTTCCCCTGGGATTTGTGGCCATGGGAGCCATGTACAAGCAGGGTATGGGCAAGATGGACGCTTACTATGCGGCCGCTCAAAAGATGAATAATACCATTGTAGAATACATTAACGGCATGGAGGTCGTTAAGGTGTTTAACCGGGATGGAGACTCCTACCGGCGGTTTGAGACAGATGTGAAGAATTACCGGGATTTTACGCTGGACTGGTACCGGGTGTGCTGGCCCTGGATGGCACTGTACAACAGCCTGATTCCGTGTATTGCCCTGTTCACACTGCCCATAGGTGCATGGTTTGTTCTGCAGGGATGGTCCACGCTGCCGGATCTGGTGCTGGTGCTCTGCATGAGCTTCGGCATCGGCGCGCCGCTTCTTCGCTCTTTGAGTTTTATGTCTACGCTGCCGCAAGTGAATTACAAAATTGAAAGTCTGGAAAAGCTGATGAGCGCCTCACCGCTCAAACAGACAGAGAAACCCTTTACAGGAAACGATCATTCGGTTTCCTTTGAAGATGTACGGTTTGATTATAAGGTGAATGCCTCCGAAGGAGGCAGAGAGGATGGTCTGGACCATAAGGTGAATGGCTCTGAAGTGCTTCATGGCGTTTCCTTCTCGGCAAAGGAAGGCACTATGACAGCTCTGGTGGGTGAATCAGGAAGCGGCAAATCCACTCTGGCAAAGCTGCTGGTACATTTTTACGATGTGACCGGCGGCGCCGTGAAAATCGGCGGTCAGGATGTGCGGGATATGAGCATCGAGGCGCTGAACCGGGAGATTTCCTATGTGTCTCAGGAGCAGTTCCTGTTCAACATGAGCCTGATGGAAAATATCCGTTTGGGTAAGCTGGATGCGACCGATGCTGAGGTCATGGCGGCAGCGGAAAAAGCCCAGTGCGGCGAGTTTCTGGCAAGACTGGAACATGGCATTTACACCATGGCGGGAGACGGCGGCAAACAGCTTTCCGGCGGCGAACGCCAGCGGATTTCTCTGGCCCGTGCCATTCTGAAAAATGCGCCCATCGTGGTGCTTGACGAGGCCACAGCCTTCATGGATCCGGAAAACGAGGAAAAGATGAACAAAGCCATTGCTGAGATGATCCGGGGAAAAACGGTGATTGTGATTGCACATCGCCTGCATTCCTTTGTCGGTGCGGATCAGATTTGTGTGCTGCAGGACGGCTGGTTAGCGGCGGCCGGAAAGCATGAAGAATTATTGAGAAGCTGCCCGGAATATCAAAAACTTTGGACGGCGGCTGAAGGCAGCGCCCGGTGGAAGGTGTCTGCCCGGAAGGAGGTGCTTGCATGATTGCTTTGATGAAGCGGATTCTTTCCGTATCCGGAGAATATAAGAAAAGGATTCAGTGGGCGTTTCTGTTTTCTTTTCTGAAATCTCTCTTATCCAAGGCGCCTGTTGGTTTGGCGTTCTTTACCCTGGCGGCGTTTCTGGATGGGAGCGCTGATCCTAAATTGTGTTTATGGATTGGGATCGGGATGGCTGCCAGCATAATCCTGCAGGTCATATGCCAGTACATAGCCGACCGGCTGCAATCTGCGGCGGGATTTATGGTTTTTGCTAAAAAACGTATGGAGCTGGGAAAACACCTGCGAAAAATGCCAATGGGCTACTTTACGGAAGGAAATATCGGCAAGATCAGTTCGGTATTGTCCACGGATATGGTCTTTATTGAAGAAAACTGCATGACGGCGCTGGCGGATATGATGAGTTACATTTTTGCCGAGGGAATCATGCTTGCTTTCATGTTGGCTTTCAGCTTTTGGCTGGGGTTGGCAGCGGCGCTGATTGTGGGAATTGTCCTTTTGATTGCCAGGTACATGCGGAAAGAAGCGCTGGAGGATTCGACTGCCAGGCAGGAGCAAAGCGAAAACCTGACGGAGGCAGTTCTGGATTTTACGGAAGGCATCGGGATTATCAAGACCTATAACCTTTTGGGAGAGAAGTCTCAGGAACTGTCGGATAATTTCCGAAAAAGCTGCGAGACAAACATTCATTTTGAAGAAAATCATACCCCATGGCAGCGTCGGCTGAATCTGGTGTTTGGACTGGGAGCAGCGGTCATGATTGCTTTGGCGATGTTTCTTCAGACTCAGGGGATGCTGGAGGTTTCCTTCCTGATCGGCATGATGCTGTTTGTGTTTGATTTATTCGGGCCGCTGAAGGCGCTGTATGGCCAGAGTACCCGCCTGACGGTCATGAACAGCTGTATGGATCGGATTGAGGAAGTTTTTGCCGAATGCGGGCTTCCGGACAGTGGGAACAAGCACATACCGGAAACGGCAGATAAAGTGGAAATTGAATTCCGGAATGTGAGTTTTGCCTATGAGAAAAAGGAAGTCCTGCATAACATCTCTTTCTCACTAAACCAAAACAAGATGGCAGCCTTAGTGGGGCCCTCCGGCGGCGGTAAATCTACGATTGCCAATCTTCTGGCCCGATTTTGGGATGTAAAATCCGGGCAGATACTGATCCGGGGCGTGGACATCCGCGAGGTGCCGCTGTCAGAGCTGATGAACCATATCAGTATGGTGTTCCAGCGCGTGTACCTGTTTCAGGATACGATCTATAATAACATCAGCATGGGCCGGCCGGAGGCCACCAGAGAGGAAGTCATGGAGGCGGCGAAAAGAGCCCGGTGCTATGATTTCATTATGGAGTTGCCGGATGGCTTTGAGACGATGGTAGGAGAAGGCGGAGAAAGCCTTTCCGGAGGTGAGAAACAGCGGATATCCATTGCCCGGTGCATTCTGAAGGACGCGCCTATCGTAATTCTGGACGAGGCCACTGCCAGCGTGGATGCGGATAATGAAAGCTATATCCAGCAGGCTATCAGTGAGTTGTGTCAGGGGAAAACTCTGCTGGTCATTGCCCACCGCTTAAATACGATACGAGACGCCGATCAGATTCTTGTGATTGCGGACGGAACGATCATACAATCCGGGACTCACGAGAAATTAATGGAGCAGGCAGGGATTTATCGGAATTTTGTAAACGTCCGTGAAAACGGCCTGGTTTTCCCTCTTGACATTTCTGAAAATAAGGGCATAATATAAAACGGCGTTATATAACAGCGTTTCAAATAGAGGTGAAGGAATGGCCAAACAGATTGAGGGCGTGTATGAGCGGATATTGGAATGCGCAAAGAAAGAGTTTTTGGAAAAGGGTTATACAGATGCATCTCTCCGGACAATTGCTGCGGGTGCCGATACAAGCACCCAATCCATTTATGTGCGTTTTCAGGATAAGGAAGGACTGTTCTCCGCCATTGTGGAACCGGCGGCGGATGCGTTGATGGCTCAGTTCTGTAAGGTGCAGGAGACCTTTCACGCATTTGATCCGGAGACGCAGAGAAAAGAAGTAGGAGAGTATTCTGCGGATGAGATACTGAAAATGGTGGACTATATGTATGACAATTTTGATGCGTTCCGTCTGCTGCTGGATGCTTCTTATGGAACGAGGTTTCAGAATTTCGTAGATCAGCTTGTCGCTGTGGAGGAAGACTATACATGGAAGTGGATGGAGGTCACTGGTTCCGCATCTGAACTGAATGAGGCTATGCCGAGAGAACTTTACCATATGGTAGTTACTTCTTACTTTGAGGGAATTTTTGAGGTGATCCGCCATGAAATGAGTAGAGAAAACGCAAAGAAATATATCTCCATGCTGGGAAAATACCATCACGCCGGATTTGCGGCGATTTCAGAGAAATAAAATAGTTTGTAAGGCTGCCATACTGGCAACGGGTCCTAAGCGCCGGCGGCGCTTGTTCCGAACGAACCGAAGTGGAGCGCAGAACAGAAAGATTTATTCCGGCTTTATACTTGATAATCGGCCGCCTTCGCTCTATACTATCAGGCAGAAGCTGATTTGTGCTTTGTGAATAGTGTGCTATGCTATTTATAGGATAAATGACAGAGACGGAGGAAGGAACATGCCAGAGTTATCAGGAAGAACACAGACCTTTACAGACTCGGTCATCCGCCGGATGACCCGGGTCTCTTTGCAGTACGGAGCCGTAAATTTATCCCAGGGATTTCCCGACTTTGAGCCGCCCAAAGAGCTGCTGACGCGGCTGGCGGAGGTGTCCGGCGAGGATTTCCACCAGTATTCCATCACCTGGGGCGCACAGAATTTCCGGGAGGCGCTGGCAGAGAAGCAGTCCCGGCTGATGGGACGGGAGATTGATCCGAATAGCGAGATTGTGGTGACCTGCGGCAGCACGGAGGCAATGATGGCGGCGATGATGACCGTGGCAAATCCGGGGGATAAGGTCATTGTTTTTTCACCGTTTTATGAAAATTATGGGGCGGATACGATACTTTCCGGGGCGGTTCCCATTTATGTGCCCCTTTACCCGCCGGAGTTCAATTTTCATCCGGACGAGCTGGAGGCGGCGTTCCGGCAGCGGCCCAAGGCGCTGATCCTCTGCAATCCCTCCAATCCCTGCGGCAAGGTGTTTACCCGGGATGAGCTTCTGGTGATCGCGGATATGGCCCGCCGGTATGATACCTTTGTCATTACGGATGAGGTGTACGAGCATATCGTGTATGAGCCGAATCGGCATGTGTATTTTGCATCTCTGCCGGGGATGTGGGAGCGCACGATTTCCTGCAGCTCACTGTCAAAAACGTATTCCATCACGGGCTGGCGTCTCGGATATATTATCGCTCCGGCTCCGATTGTGGAGGTGGCCAAAAAGGTGCATGACTTCCTGACGGTGGGGGCGGCGGCTCCTCTGCAGGAGGCTGCGGTGACCGGGCTGAAATTCGGGGATGAGTATTACAGAGAGCTTCAGGAAAAATATACGGGAAAGAGAAATCTGTTCCTGAAGGGGCTGGATGATATTGGAATTGTACATACGGTGCCCCAGGGGGCGTATTATGTCCTGCTGGATATTTCTGAGTTTGGGTTTGAGAGCGATCTGGAATTCTGCCACGTACTGGCCAGAGACGTCGGCGTCGGCGCAGTGCCCGGCTCCAGCTTTTTCAGGGAGAATGTCAACCACCTGATCCGGCTTCATTTTGCGAAAAAGGATGAGACACTGTATGAAGCGCTGAACCGACTGGAAGGGATTCGCAGGAAAATACCCGCCAGATAACAGAAGGAAGAGCCGGATAAACAGAAAACGATTGGCCAGATAACAGAGAGAAGAGTCGGATAAACAGAAAACTACCGGTCAGATAGAAAAAGATCAAATAGATAACAAGAAAACAAAGCGGGTGCCGCCGAAAACATTCTGCAGCACCCGCTTTTAAGCTCTTAATCGAATTATAGGAGCAATTATTTGTTGTTCTTCTTTGCCTCCGCCATCATCATTGCACGCACTTTCAGCGGAAGTCCGAACAGTGTGATGAACCCGCTGGCGTCATGATGGTCGTACATATCTCCGGTGGTGAAGGAAGCGAGGGACTCATTGTACAGGCTGTACGGTGATGTCGTTCCGGCCTTGATGATGTTGCCCTTGTACAGCTTGAATTTTACTTCGCCGGTGACGTATTCCTGCGTAACATCCACGAATGCCTGGATTGCCTCACGAAGCGGCGTGAACCATTTTCCTTCGTAAACGATCTGTGCAAACTGGCTGCCGAGCTTCTTCTTTGTCTCCAGAGTCTCACGGTCAAGAATCAGCTCCTCCAGCTGGTCGTGAGCTTCCATAAGGATCGTTCCGCCGGGAGTTTCATAGACACCCCGGGACTTCATGCCGACCACGCGGTTTTCAACAATATCAACGATGCCGATACCGTGTTTTCCGCCCAGGGCGTTCAGCTCTGTGATAATTTCAGAAACCTTCATAGCCTTGCCGTTCAGTGTTTTCGGAATACCTGCCTCGAAGGTCATGGTCACGTATTCGCCCTCGTCCGGCGCTCTCTCTGGAGTAACGCCCAGAACCAGCATATGATCGTAGTTCGGCTCGTTTGCCGGATCCTCCAGCTCCAGACCCTCATGGCTGATGTGCCACAGGTTGCGGTCACGGCTGTAGCTCTGGCTGACGTCGAAGGGAAGATTGATGCCGTGCTTTTTGCAGAATTCAATTTCGTCTTCCCGGGACTGCATGGTCCAGACGTCTGTCATTCTCCAGGGAGCGATAATCTTCAGGTCCGGAGCCAGTGCCTTGATGCCAAGCTCAAAACGAATCTGGTCATTTCCCTTACCGGTAGCGCCGTGACAGATTGTGGTAGCGCCTTCCTTGCGGGCAATCTCCACGAGACGCTTTGCGATGGCCGGACGTGCCATAGAAGTACCCAGCAGATATTTGTGTTCATATACAGCGCCGGCTTTTACACAGGGCATAATAAAATCATCGCAGAATTCATCAACAATATCTTCAATATATAATTTCGAAGCGCCGGAAAGCTTTGCGCGCTCATCCAGGCCTTCCAGTTCATTTCCCTGTCCGCAGTTGATACAGCAGCAGATTACTTCATAATCAAAAGTCTCCTTCAGCCACGGAATCAGAGCCGTGGTGTCAAGACCGCCGGAATAAGCCAGAACAACTTTCTCTTTCATAATAGTGATCCTCCTCAATTGTTTCTTTTTTGTAGTTTATTTGTATTCCCGAGGCTTCGCAAAGCCGCGTCGTTTTATTCGCTTGCCAGTATACCGCATGTATCATAAATATGCAAGAGTAAAAAAATATTTTGTATAAAATGCAAAAACAGGTTGAATATTATGCATAAAATATGTATAATTATGCGAGCGGAAAGTACTTTACTTCTTGCTGTCATTGGTATATGATAGGAAAAGTTAATGTTTGACGATAAAAGGAGGAGTTATTACCCATGATAAAGGCAGGAATTATCGGAGCGACAGGATATGCCGGCGGAGAGCTTGTGCGGCTTCTTCTTGGCCACAAGGAAACAGAGATCGTATGGTACGGCTCCAGAAGCTACGTGGATCAGAGCTATGCGTCCATCTATCAGAATATGTTTCAGCTCGTAGATGCGAAGTGCATGGATGATAATATGGAGGAGCTTGCGGCCCGGGCGGATGTGATTTTTACGGCGACGCCCCAGGGACTTTGCGCTTCTCTTATAAATGAAAAAATTTTATCCGGTACGAAGGTGATTGATCTGAGCGCGGATTTCCGTTTGAAGGATGTAAAAATATACGAAGAATGGTATAAGATCGAGCACAAGGCGCCGCAGTACATTGACGAGGCTGTCTACGGCCTGTGTGAGATCAACCGGGATAAGATAAAAAATGCCCGCCTGATTGCGAATCCGGGTTGCTATCCGACCTGCAGTACCTTGTCTATCTATCCTCTGGTGAAGGAGGGGCTGATTGATCCGGCAACGATCATCATTGATGCAAAATCCGGTACGTCGGGGGCAGGAAGAGGAGCGAAGACAGACAATCTCTTCTGCGAGGTCAACGAAAACATCAAGGCATACGGCGTGGCCGGACACAGGCATACGCCGGAGATCGAAGAGCAGCTTGGCTATGCGGCGGGAGAGCCGGTGGTACTGAACTTTACGCCGCATCTTGTTCCGATGAACCGGGGCATCCTGATCACCGCCTACGCATCCTTAAAGGAGGATGTTTCCTATGACGAGGTAAAGGCGGTTTACGATAAATATTATGAGAAGGAAAGATTTGTCCGCGTGCTTCCGAAGGACGTCTGCCCGCAGACCAAATGGGTAGAAGGAAGCAACTACGTGGATGTGAATTTCAAGATAGATCCGAGAACGAAGCGCGTGATCATGATGGGAGCTATGGACAATCTCGTCAAGGGAGCGGCAGGACAGGCCGTGCAGAATATGAATCTGCTGTTCGGGCTGGATGAGGCCATGGGCCTGCAGCAGGTCCCCATGTTCCCGTGATTTTATAGGGTGAAGCCCGGAAGTGGGATGAAACGCAGGAAAATCAGGCTTTTGTACGACGAAGCATTAAGAAGGAAGATAAAATAAGGAGAAGAATTATGAAAAAAATAGCAGGCGGCGTAACTGCCCCGAAGGGATTTCAGGCGATTGGGATTGCGGCAGGTATCAAAAAAGGCCGCAAGGATATGGCGATGATCTACAGTGAAGCGAAATGCAGCGTTGCAGGTACCTTTACGACAAATGTGGTGAAAGCGGCTCCGGTTAAATGGGATCAGCAGATTGTATATGGAAATAAGACCGCCCATGCGGTGGTGGTAAACAGCGGCGTGGCCAACGCATGCACCGGAGAAGAGGGGCTGGGCTACTGCAGAAGGACGGCTCAGAAGGCGGCCGGACTGTTCGGTATCGACGAAAACCAGGTGCTGGTGGCTTCCACCGGAGTGATTGGAAAGCAGATTCCCATTGATGTGATCGAGGCGGGAATCGAGACGATGAAGCCGCTTCTCTCTGAAAGCGAGGCGGCGGGTTCTCTGGCAGCCGAGGCGATCATGACAACGGATACCGTGAAAAAAGAGGCCGCTGTGGAAATTGAGCTGGGGGGCAAAACCGTAACGGTGGGAGGCATGTGCAAGGGCTCCGGTATGATCCATCCGAATATGTGTACCATGCTCAGCTTCGTGGTGACGGATGCGGATATTTCCCAGGAAATGCTGCAGAAAGCGCTGAGCGCGGATATTCAGGATACCTACAATATGGTTTCAGTGGACGGGGACACCTCCACGAACGATACGTGCCTGCTGCTGGCCAACGGGCTTGCAGGCAATCCGAAGATCACAGAAGAGGGAGAGGATTATCAGAAATTCTGCGAGGCGCTGAATTACATCAATACGTATCTGGCAAAGCGCATGGCGGCGGACGGCGAAGGCGCGACGGCGCTGTTTGAGGTCAAGGTGGTCGGGGCCGAGAGCAAGGAGCAGGCCGTGACGCTAAGCAAATCCATTGTGACCTCCAGCCTGACTAAGGCGGCTATTTACGGTCACGACGCCAACTGGGGACGTATCCTCTGCGCGATGGGATATTCCGGCGCACAGTTTGACCCGGAAAAGGTGGATCTGTATTTTGAAAGCGCGGCAGGAAAGCTAAAAATCATTGAAAACGGGGTATCCACGGGCTACAGCGAGGAAACAGCGACAAAAATTCTTTCCGAAAAGGAGGTCACAGCCATTGCCGACGTCAAGATGGGCGAGGCCAGCGCCACCGCCTGGGGCTGCGATCTGACGTATGATTATATCAAGATAAATGCGGATTACCGTTCGTGATGTCTGCGGATTTGGAAAGGCATCGAAACGCATTCGTTTTCTGAACGAAAATCAATTCAAAAGGCAGGTATAGATTATGGAATCAACAATGGAGCTTTGGGTGGAAAAGGCAAATGTCCTGATTGAGGCGCTGCCCTACATCCGGCGTTTTCATGGAAAAACAATCGTGGTAAAGTACGGCGGCAGCGCTATGGTGGATCAGGAGCTGAAGGAGAGCGTGATCCGGGATGTGGCGCTTCTGAAGCTGATTGGTTTTAAGCCCATCGTGGTACACGGCGGCGGCAAGGATATTACCCGCTGGATCAATAAGATCGGACTGGAGACGAACTTTATTAACGGACTGCGGGTCACGGATAAGCCCACCATGGAGGTGGTGGAGATGGTGCTGAACAAGATCAATAAGGATCTGGTTTCCCTGATGGAAAATGTGGGCCTGAAGGCTGTGGGCATCAGCGGAAAGGACGGCACGATCCTTCGGGTGGACAGAAAGCTTGCGGGAGATAAGGACATCGGATTTGTGGGAGAGGTAAAGTCAGTAAATACGGAGCTTCTGGATACGCTTCTGGACAATGACTTTGTTCCCGTCATCTGTCCGGTGGGCTTTGACAGCTGCTTTAATTCCTACAACGTAAACGCCGATGATGCGGCCTGCGCCATTGCCACGGCAGTAAAGGCATCCAAGCTGGCGTTCCTGACCGACATAGAAGGCGTATACCGGGATCCGCTGGACAAGTCCTCCTTGATCAGCGAGCTTTCCATCCCGGAGGCAAAGGCATTTTTGAAGAGCGGCAATGTCGGCGGCGGAATGCTCCCGAAGCTTCAGAACTGTATCAATGCCATTGAGGCCGGAGTTTCCAGAGTACATATCCTGGACGGAAGGATCGAGCACTGTCTGCTGCTGGAATTCTTTACCAACAAGGGTATCGGAACGGCGATCATCGGCGATACAGAGGAGCGGTATTACTCGGAAGGAGAAGAAGGAAAATAAAATGAAGGCTAATGAATATATGGAACGGACGGAGCAGGCAGTGCTCCACACGTACAACCGTTTTCCGGTGGTATTTGAGAAGGGCCAGGGCGTTTGGCTGGAGGATGTGAATGGAAAAAAATACCTGGATTTTGGCGCGGGTATTGCAGTATTTGCGCTGGGATACGGCAACAAGGAATATGAGGAGGCTTTGAAGGGACAGATTGAAAAGCTGATCCACACCTCAAATCTGTTTTACAACGTTCCGCTGATGGAGGCTGCTGAGAAGCTGGTGAAGGCCAGCGGGATGGATAAGGTATTCTTCACGAACAGCGGAACCGAGGCGATCGAGGGGGCCATCAAGGCCGCCAGAAAATATGCGTATCTCAAGGACGGAAGCACCGACCATGAAATTATTGCAATGAACCACTCCTTCCACGGAAGAAGCATGGGAGCGCTGTCTGTGACGGGCAATCCGCATTATCAGGAGGCCTTCAAGCCGCTGATCGGCGGAGTGAAATTTGCGGATTTCAATGATTTTGAGAGCGTAAAATCCCAGGTGACGGACCGTACCTGCGCAATTCTTCTGGAGCCGGTGCAGGGAGAGGGCGGAATCTACCCGGCAGAGCCGGAATTCTTGAAAAAGGTACGTCAGCTCTGTGATGAGAAGGACATATTGCTGCTGATGGATGAGGTGCAGTGCGGCATGGGCCGTACCGGAAGCTATTTTGCATGGCAGCAGTACGGCGTGATGCCAGACATTATGGCGACGGCAAAGGCGCTGGGCTGCGGCGTCCCGGTGGGAGCCTTCGTCCTGAATGAGAAGACGGCAAAGGCCTCTCTTGTTCCGGGGGATCACGGCACCACCTACGGAGGCAATCCGCTGGCCTGCGCGGCCGTCTCAAAGGTGTTCGATCTGTTCGAAGAGCTGGATGTGATCGGCCACGTACAGAAGTTGACCCCGTATCTGGAGCAGAAGCTGGATGAGCTGGTGGAAAAATATGATTTCATTACGGCAAGGCGCGGAAAAGGCTTTATGCAGGGGCTTGTGGTCACAGGCCGTCCGGTGGGTGAGATCGTAAAGAAGGCTCTGGAAAACGGACTTGTTCTCATGAGCGCCGGAAGCGATGTGCTTCGCTTTGTACCGCCGCTGGTGATTGAAAAGGAAGATATTGACGAGATGGTGAAGCGTCTCGAAAGCGCATTTTAATTTGCACAGAAAACGCTTTGCACAAAAAAAGCTTTGCGCAGAAAAGCTTTACACAGGAAAAGCAAAAGAGCGGATACTGCTCCTTCAAGGATCGGGTATCCGCTTTAACATGGAGGTAAAACGTGGAAGAATTACTGGATATTGTAGACGAACACGGCATTCCCACGGGAGAGACGGTGACTAGAAAAAAGGCCCATGAGCAGGGGATCCGGCACCGGACCTCTCACGTCTGGCTGGTGAGGAGAAAATGCGGCAGGATCCAGATTTTGCTGCAGAAGCGCAGCGACGAAAAGGATTCTTATCCGGGATGCTACGATATATCCAGCGCCGGGCATATCCCGGCGGGGGTGGATTTTCTGCCCTCCGCGCTCCGGGAGCTGAAGGAGGAGCTGGGATATGAGGCGGCGCCGGAGGAGCTGATTTACTGCGGCCAGAGAAATTTTGAGTTTCATCAGGTGTTTCACGGGCGGCCCTTCCATGATCATCAGGTGAGCAATGTATACGCCCTGTGGGCGGATCTGGAGCCGGAGGATTTTGTGCTCCAGAAGGAAGAGGTATCGGAGGTGCGCTGGTTCGACCTGGAGGAATGCTTCGAAAAGGTTCGGGAAAAGCAGATTCCAAGCTGCATTTTCCCGGAGGAGCTGGAAATGGTGAAAAAAACGCTGCTGGGCGAAAAATAAGCAAAACAGGAAATAGGCAATGTAGAAAATAAGCAGAGTATAATTCGCGGGAGATCCGCATATACTTTCCCTGATGCAGAAAAAAGAGCAGAAATGGAGTGAGTTTATGTGGGGAATTTTAATCGCATTGTTGTCCGGCGCTTTGATGAGTGTACAGGGAGTATTTAATACAGAAGTGACGAAGCAGACGAGTCTTTGGGTATCGTCTGCTTTTGTGCAGTTTACCGCACTGCTGGTCTGTCTCGGGGCATGGCTGATTACGGACCGGACGAATCTGATGACGCTTGCGCAGGTAGAGCACAAATACATGCTGCTTTCCGGTGTGATCGGGGCCTTTATTACGGTGACCGTGGTGAAGGCAATGGGCTCTCTGGGGCCGGCCCGGGCGGCGATGTTGATTGTCGTTGCACAGCTGATTGTTGCCTATGTGATCGAGCTGCTGGGGCTGTTCGGCGTGGACAAGGAGCCGCTGGAATGGCGCAAGGTGGTGGGAATGCTGATTTCGATTGTGGGGATCGTCATATTCAAATGGTAAAAACTGTTTGACGAAGAACAAAAATATCCCTATAATCAAGGGCAGCGGAAAAAAGCTGCCTGATGGGAGGATATATTTTGAAATTTTATAATTATAAATTAAATCTGGATACGCCGATTTCGGTAAATCCAATGGGGGAAATCGAGGGATTTCCGGTTCGTCCCGGAATGTTTGACATCAACGGCGCAACGGCTCTGCCCTGCGGCGTGAATTTTACCGTTCATACGCATTCAGGGACGTCCTGTGAGCTGCTGCTGTTCCACCGGGGAGAGGACGAGCCGTATGCGGTGCTTCCGTTTCCGGAGGCGTACAAGATCGGGGACGTCTATTCGATGCTGGTATTTGATCTGAATATTGAAGAATTTGAGTATGCATACCGCATTGACGGCCCCCGGGATCCGGCGGAGGGGATGATATTTGACAAAAATGCGGTTCTGCTGGATCCGTATGCCCGGGCCGTGACCGGACAGAAAATATGGGGAGAAAAGCTTCAGGATCATTACCACGCCAGAGTGGTGAAGGATGTATTTGACTGGGGGGATATGCCGCAGTCCAAGAGAGAGATGAGCGATCTGGTCATTTATGAGCTGCATGTGCGGGGATTTACGAAGCATCCCTCCTCCGGCGTTCAGCACAAGGGCACCTTTGCGGGGCTGAAGGAAAAGATCCCGTATCTGAAGGAGCTGGGGATCAACGCTGTGGAGCTGATGCCGATTTTTGAGTTTGACGAGACTATGAATGCAAGGGAGGTAAACGGGGAAAAGCTTCTGGAATACTGGGGCTATAATACCGTGGGTTTTTTTGCACCGAATACCAGCTATACGGCGGCGGAGGAATACAATAAGGAGGGAACTGAGCTGAAGGAGCTGATCCGGGAGCTGCATCAGAACGGCATTGAGGTGATTCTCGATGTGGTGTTCAATCACACGGCGGAGGGGAACGAAAAGGGCCCCACGTTCAGCTTCAAGGGCTTTGACAATCAGGTCTACTATATGCTGACGCCGGACGGAAATTATTACAATTTCAGCGGCTGCGGCAATACCCTCAACTGCAACCATCCCATTGTACAGCAGTTAATTCTGGAATGCCTGCGCTACTGGACGATAAACTACCGGGTAGACGGCTTCCGCTTTGACCTTGCCAGTATCCTCGGCCGGAATACGGACGGTTCTCCGATGAACAATCCGCCGCTTCTGAAGACACTGGCGTATGATCCCGTGCTGGCGAATGTAAAGCTGATCGCCGAGGCCTGGGATGCGGGCGGCATGTACCAGGTCGGCAGCTTTCCGGCCAGCCGCCGCTGGGCGGAATGGAACGGAAGGTACCGGGATGCGATTCGGGGATTTTTGAAGGGCGATAACTGGGAAGCGCACAGTGCGGCCTGGAGCATTGCCGGCTCCGGGGATCTGTACGGAGAGTTTCACACCGATTATAAGGGAAGCTACGCCGGGTACAATTCCTGCGTGAATTTCCTGACCTGCCACGACGGATTTACCCTGTATGACCTTTATTCCTATAATGAAAAGCACAACTGGAATAACGGCTGGAACAATACGGACGGGAGCGACAACAACCGGAGCTGGAACTGCGGGGCAGAGGGAGAAACGGACAATCCCGAGGTGCTGTCCCTGCGCTACCGCATGATCCGCAATGCCTGTGCGGTGCTGATGTGCAGCCGCGGAACGCCGATGTTTCTGGCCGGAGATGAGTTCGGAAATACGCAGTACGGCAATAATAACTGCTACTGTCAGGACAACGGGATTTCCTGGCTGGATTGGAATTTCCTGCAGAAAAACAGGGGATTGTTCGAGTTTTTCCAGTTTATGATTGATTACCGCCACAGGCATCCGGTGATACGGAAGCGGCTGCCGGAGGCGGTCTGCGGAATGGAGCCTCTGCAGGCCCATGATGTTTATGCAGAAAAAACGACAATTTCCGGGGACGCCAGGATCTTTGCCATCAGCTTTGCCGGGTACGACGCAGCGAAGGGCCGGGATGACCTGGTGTACGTGGCGATCAATACGTACTGGGAGGATGTGACGATCACCCTTCCGAACCTGAAGCGGTACGGCGCCTGGTACCTGAGCGCGAACACCTTCGGAGACGGGCAGGGACGTTATTTTTACCGGGAAGGTGAAGAGACGAGGATTGCGGGGGAATTTATCATGCGGCCTCGGTCTGTCGCGGTATTTACCGGACGGGGATTTTCAGGGTTGTAAAAAAAATATTGCAAAATTTTTACTTTTTCGTTAAAATGAAGATGCGTAAGGGTAAAAAAGAATTTGGCTGCAGAATATAGAATGCAGAATAAGAGACAAGATAAGATACGGGCGCGAAAGGCTGTCCTGCTGTTTGTGTTGTTTTCTTTCCTGATGTGTCTGGAGGGATGCTCCCGGCGCAGCGGTGAGGTGTATGTGGCAGGCCCCGGGGCAGAATTATCCGCGGAGGAGACAGTCAGCGGCAATCATTCCCAGGCAGATCCATCAGAATCAAAGACATCAGAAGCAAGGACGTTAGAACCAGAGACCTGGGAGCCGGAGACGGAGGGATATGTATACGTCTGCGGCGCGGTGCGTCGTCCCGGCGTGTATCCCATATATTCCGGGACGAGAGTTTTTGAGGCGATTGAGCTGGCAGGAGGGTTTGATGCGGATGCCGATGAGGAATGGCTGAATCAGGCCGGACGTTTGCAGGACGGCCAGCAGCTTTACATTTATTCAAAGGCGGAGACGCAGCAGATGCAGGCGGCGGGGATGACCCGGGAGATGAGCGGTGCGGAGGCCATGGCAGGAGATACAGGCGCCGCAGCGCCTTCGGCGGCGGATGCAGGCGGCGCAGATGGTAAAATAAATCTGAATACGGCGGATGCACAGACCTTAATGACGCTGCCCGGGATCGGTGAGGTGAAGGCGGAAGCAATCATAGAGTACCGGATCGGGCACGGAGGATTTTCTTCTATAGAAGAGATTCAGAATATTCCGGGCATCAAGCAGGCCGTATTTTCGAAAATAGCAGACCGGATTACGATATAGGCCGGGTAATAAAGGAGTGGAAACATGGGTAAAAAGGTTTTGGTAGTAGACGATGAGAAACTGATTGTAAAAGGAATCCGATTCAGTCTGGAACAGGACGATATGGAAGTAGACTGCGCATACGACGGAGAAGAAGCCGTTCGCATGGCAAGGGAAAAGGAGTATGATATTATTCTTTTGGATCTGATGCTGCCGAAGCTTGACGGGCTCGAGGTCTGCCAGCAGGTCAGGGAGTTTTCTGACGTTCCGATCGTCATGCTGACTGCAAAGGGCGACGATATGGACAAGATTCTCGGCCTGGAATATGGCGCAGACGATTATATCACGAAGCCCTTCAATATCCTTGAGGTCAAGGCGCGCCTGAAGGCGATCATCCGAAGGACCTCCCAGAAGGCGGCGGCTGAGCCGAAGGGAAAGATCGTCGAGGTGGGAGATCTTGCCATTGACTGTGAGGGCAGAAGAGTCAGCATTGCAGGAAAAGAGGTCAATCTGACGGCGAAGGAATTCGATGTGCTGGAGCTTCT
Organism: Lachnospiraceae bacterium; assembly: GCA_030524705.1. Lineage (GTDB taxonomy): Bacteria > Bacillota > Clostridia > Lachnospirales > Lachnospiraceae > Choladousia. The sequence continues at coordinate 31,481 of JAUNGD010000034.1, forward strand.
TGTCTTTAATCCGAATAAGGTATACAGCAGGGAAAATCTGCTGAACATCGTCTGGGGCTATGAGTATCCGGGAGACGTTCGGACTGTGGATGTACATATCCGAAGACTGCGCGAGAAGATTGAAGCAAATCCAAGTGAACCGAAATACGTACATACGAAGTGGGGAGTGGGTTATTATTTTAACCATTAAAGGGAAACTGCTCAAGTATCTGGGCAGCCTGCGTGCGCGTATTTTTATCATTATGCTGCTGGTGGGTATGATTCCGGTTTTTCTGATGAAATACGTCATACTGGAAAACTATGAGGATCAGTCCATCGAACAGAAAAGCCTGCTGATACAGAGCCAGTGCCAGCAGATCGTGGATCAGGTGGGCAGCTCCGGCTATATACGGGATGTGTCCTCCAATCCGCAGGTGGATAAGCAGCTGGTGCAGCTTGCCAATATTTACAATGGCCGTGTGATCATTGTCAACAGCAGCTTCAGGATTGTCCGGGATACGTTTGAGATTGATGAAGACAAAGTGATTATTTCAGAGGAGGTGCTGCAGTGCTTTTTAGGCAGCGATTCTCCGAATTACAACAAAGAAAGCGAGTTTCTGGAGCTGACCCTTCCGGTAAAAAATCCTGAGACAAAGGAGACGGAGGGAATTATGATCGTCAGCCTGTCTACCCAGGATGTCAAGGACGGGAAGGATGCCCTGAGCAATACGGTTCTGATCCTTCAGATTGTGCTCACTTTGATGATCTTGGCGGCGGCGTATTATCTGGCGAGGGTTTTGACAAAGCCCTTCGGAAAGATCACACAGTCTCTGGAGGAAGTGCAGGGCGGAGTGATCGAACAGGAAATTTCCATTCCAGATTACACAGAGACGAAGATGCTTTCCGAGGCGTACAACCGGATGCTGAAGCGGATGAAGCTTCAGGAGGATTCCCGGCAGGAATTTGTATCCAACGTCTCGCATGAGCTGAAAACGCCCATTACCTCCATGAAGGTGCTGGCGGATTCTCTGCTGGCTCAGGACGATGTGCCGGTGGAGCTTTACAAGGAATTTATGAGTGATATTGCGGAGGAGATCGACCGGGAAAACAAGATCATTACGGACCTGCTTTCCCTGGTTAAGATGGATAAAAAATCCTCTGACATTAATATTCAGGAGACAAATATCAATCAGCTGATCGAGCTGATCCTGAAAAGACTGCGCCCGATCGCGGCAAAACGCAACATTGACCTGGTGCTGGAAAGCTTTAAGCCGATCATGGCGGAGGTGGACGAGACGAAGCTTACGCTGGCTCTGTCCAATCTTGTGGAGAACGGCATCAAGTACAACGAGGAGGACGGCTGGGTTCACGTATCTCTGAACATTGACAGCAAGTATTTCTATGTCAAGGTGGAGGATTCCGGCATGGGTATCCCGGAGGCGGACCAGGAGCATATCTTTGAGCGCTTTTACCGGGTCGACAAATCCCATTCCAGGGAGATCGGCGGCACCGGTCTTGGACTGGCGATTACGCGGAGCGCGGTACTTATGCATCATGGTGCGATCAAGGTGTACAGCAAGGAAGGGGAGGGAACGACCTTTACCGTGCGTATCCCGCTGAAATACGTACCGTAGGATTCATGGGACAGGAGGCATTTGGTGAAAATAAAAAGGATGCTTCTCTGGCTGCTGGCAGCCGCGGCGCTGCTGCTGGCTGGCTGTGAAAAAAAGCAGGAACCGGAGAGCAGTTATAAGGTATATTACGTCAATACGACAGGGACCCGCCTGATGGAGTCGGATTACAAGCCTCAGGCGCAGACCTTTGAAGAAATGATGGATGAACTGATCGGGCAGATAAAAACAGCTCCCACCGGTTATATCAGCGCGCTTCCGGAGACGGTAAGCATCAACGGCTACGAGCGCGGCATTGACGCGCTGCGGATTGATTTTTCCGGGGAGTATTACAGTCTGAGCAATACGGATGAGGTGCTGCTGCGGGCTGCAGTGGTCAAGACATTTTCTCAGATCCCGGGAGTTACCAAGGTCATGATCACCGTCAATAAGGAACAGCTAAAGGACGAAGAGGGGGAGCCCGTACCGGCGATGGACGCCAATTCCTTCATAGATACGAAGGAGGGCGGCATCAATTCCTATCAGTATGCGACCCTGATCCTGTATTTTGCAAACGCCCAGGGCGACCGGATCTCAAAGGAGACGAGAAGCCTGCACTATTCCAGCAACATGGTTCTGGAACGGGTGGTTGTGGAGCAGCTGATCGCAGGCCCCCAGGAGCGCGAGCTGAAGCCGATCCTGGGAAGCAACGTCCGGATACAGAATGTTTATATTCAGGATGACATCTGTACCATCAATTTTGATGAGGAATTTAATAAGATTCCGTTGGAAAGTACGCTGGATCCGGAGGCAGCGCTGTATGCCATCGTGGATTCTGTCTGCGAGACCTGTGACAGTATTACAGGCGTTAAATTTGAAATTGATGGAGAAAGTGATGTCCTGTTCCGGGATACTGTCGACCTGAACCAGACATTTACGATGGACCGGTCTTTCATTGAGCAGGATGAAATACAGACGGAGGTCACATGAAAGGGAGAAGCGGGAGCGTGATGAATTGAAAAGACCCCTTGTTTATTTGGGCGTTGCATTCCTTCTGCTTATGGCTATATTTCATAGAGCGGAGAGCCGTGGGAACGGCTCTCTATATGATTCAGCGGTATCTCTTCTGGAAGAAGAAGCCGCAAAAAGCGGAGGACTTACAGTCAACGGAATTGTTTCGGACTGCAATGCGGTGTCTGCAGGCTTACGCCTGTCTATAGATCATTTAACAATTCAGAAAAAAGAAACATCTTATTTATCTTTGCAATCTGATTTAAAACTCACTTTTACAATCGAATATACAGACGAACGTGCAGAGGTACAGCCAGGAGACAGGGTTGCTGCGGAGGGAAAATTCAGGGCGTATGAGAGGCCGACAAATCCGGGGCAGTTCGACAGCCGGGGATACTATTCAGCACAAAATATTATAGGAACGTTAAATTGTACGAAATTTTCAATCCTGTATTCTGCGGATCCGGGCATAGTTCAGGCAGCATACTGGCTTCGGTGTGTGTTTCGCAGGTCTTATACAGAAATTTTGGAGGAACGTTCTGCGAGAACAATTGCGGCGATCAGTCTCGGCGAAAAGGGATGGATGGAGCGGGAGTGGAAGGAGACATATCAGGAAGGGGGAATCGCCCATATTCTGTCGATATCCGGGCTGCATATCTCTCTGGTGGGAATGGGCGTTTATCGTCTCCTGCGTCGGATGGGGCTGCGTTTTGGAATCGTTGCTCTGCTGTCAGGAGGAATCCTGATGTTTTATGTGCTGCTGGTGGGGTTCAGTATCCCGGCAGTCCGGGCAATGATAATGTTCTTCGTATGGATGGGCGCACAGGTTTGCGGAAGAAAGTATGATATGCTTACGGGATCAGCCGTGGCCGCGGCTCTCCTGGTGGGAGCGGATGCCGGAAACCTGTTTCAGTCTTCCTTTCTTTTGTCTTTTTCTGCAATTTTATCTCTGGCGGTTCTGGCGCCTGCACTGATAGAAACCTGCAGGATCCGGACGGCAGCGGGCAAGTCGGCGGCGGTCTCCGTTGCTGTATGGATGGGGACTCTGCCCTGCACCCTGTATTTCTTTTTTCAGGCGTCCCCCTGGAGTATTTTCGTCAATCTGGCGGTGGTTCCTCTTATGACGATTCTGATGATATCCGGATTGGCGGCGGCAGCTGTTGGAATTGTTTCTGTGAAGGCGGGAATATTTTTAGCCGCTCCGGTTCATTATCTTTTGGCCTGCTTTGAAGGGCTTTGCAGTTTGGAGAAAAAGCTCCCGGCGCCGGTATGGGTGGCAGGGCGTCCTCTGGCAGGCTGTATGATTCTGTACTATGCCGCTGTATTGGCAGTTATTTGTTTCTTACGGGAGAGAGACAGTTTGCTGCTGCAGCGGAAAGCGGATGGTAAGCAGAAAAAAGCTGCAGATTCCCGGAAAGAAAAATACCGTGCTATTATACTGTGGATATGCTGTGGGACATTCTGTATTTTTCTCATGAACTTTCATCCCAGGACCGGGCTGAAGATTGACTGCCTTGACGTGGGGCAGGGGGACTGCACACTGGTTCGTCTGCCTGAGGGAGAAAACTGTCTGATTGATGGAGGAAGCACTTCAAAGAGCAGCGTCTGGGAGTATATGATTGAGCCTGCGGTAAAATATTATGGGATCAGGACGATTGACTATATTTTTCTTTCCCATGCAGATGCAGACCATATCAACGGAATCCTGGAATATCTGGAAAAGTATGCGTGTGGTTTTAACGGGAAAAATATTCACGGCGTTTCTGTAAAGCATATTGTGCTGCCTGTCTGTCAGGAAACGGCTGATTTTTCTGATTTGAAATATCTGGCGGATGCAAAGGGGATTGAAATACAAAATCTGGAGGCAGGCGGAAGCTTAAGGGGAAAATCCTGGCAGATTCGTTGTCTGGCGCCCTCTGCAGATTCTCTGACTGGGGACAGAAATGAAGATTCCATGGTACTAATGCTTTCATACGGACAGTTTCGGATGCTGTTTACGGGGGATTTGGAAGGGAATTCTGAAAAAAGGCTGGCGTTGTCAGGAAAAGATTTGCGTGCGGATATATTGAAGGTTGGCCATCATGGATCATCCGGCGCCAGTTCTTCGGAATTTCTGGATCAGGTCTCTCCCAAAGCGGCGGTGATTTCCTGCGGCCGGGATAACAGATACGGGCACCCGGCGGACGAGACGCTGCAGCGGCTGGAAGCGTCTCAAAGCGACATTTTTGTGACTTCGCAGTGCGGCGCAGTGGGAATCACGACAGATGGAACAACATTTGCTGTAAAAAGTGCAGGA
>JAUNGD010000119.1 GCA_030524705.1 Lachnospiraceae bacterium
CAAGGTGGGAGCCGTCATTATTTATGACGCGGCCTACGAAGCATATATTTCCGAGGTGAACGTTCCGCATACGATTTTTGAGTGCGAGGGTGCAAGAACCTGTGCCATCGAGCTGAAATCCTTTTCCAAGAATGCCGGGTTTACGGGTACACGTCTCGGGTACACAGTAATTCCGAAGGATCTCAAATGCGGCGACGTGATGCTGCATTCCCTGTGGGCGAGACGTCACGGCACAAAGTACAACGGCGCGCCGTACATTGTCCAGAAGGCCGGAGAAGCGGTGTATTCACCGGAGGGCAAGGAGCAGCTGAAGGCTCAGGTCGCTTATTACATGAACAATGCAAGGGTGATCAAGGAGGGGCTGAAGGAAGCCGGCTATACGGTGTCCGGCGGAGTAAATGCTCCGTACATCTGGCTGAAGACGCCGGGAAATATGACCTCCTGGGAATTTTTTGACTATCTGCTGGAAAAGGCAAACGTAGTAGGTACGCCGGGCTCAGGCTTCGGCCCCAGCGGCGAGGGTTATTTCCGTCTGACTGCATTTGGTACGTATGAAAATACGGTGGCAGCGCTGGAGCGGATCAAGGCGATATAATGATAGTGAGGCTTACATGGCAATTGATATGAAAGAAGTGATCGCGGAGGCTGCCGCCACTTTGCTGTTCGAAAAAAAGGTAAAGAAGCTGACCGTAAAGGATATTGTGGAGGAATGCAATATCACACGCCAGGCATTTTATTACCATTTTGAAGGGATTCCCGAGCTGATGCGCTGGGTTTTGGAGCAAAATTCAGAGAAGGTGCTGGAGGAATGCTTTGCCCAGGAGGATTGGGAGAGCGGGCTTCACTATTTCTTTTCCTTCGCGGTTAATGCGCTTCCCTACGTGGAGAGGAGCATGCAGTCGAACTATGGAGCAGAGATAGAGCGGATGATGACGGAGATCATCTATGATTTTTCCAGAAGGGCAATGGAACGGACGGACATGTACCGGGAGTACAGCCCGTTTGACCAGCAGCTTATCCTGCGGTATCATTGTCAGGCGATCATGGGGCTCCTGCGGGGATGGACAGAGGAGGATACAAAAAATATGGATCATATCGTCCATCGGGTATTCCAGCTTCTGCAGGGAAAGATTTCCCCATTTTAGAAGGATAAAAAATACAGAGCGTTTTACAAAACCGCTGAAGTGTAAAAAGACTTTACGCTTCGGCGGTTTTGTCTATATCGGGATTTTAAAATAATGTTTACAATAACGATAGAAAAGGATCAATGTGGTGCAGCGGTGACACAAAAGGCAATGATGATGCAAGACTGCAGCAGTGATACAAAAATAATGGTGATACAAGACGGCAGCGGTGACGCGAAAGTAATCATGGTGCAAAAGGACAGGAGGGATGGACAAAATGGCGCAGGAGATGCTTTCTGTAAAATTATGCGAGCTTGACGGGAGGATTGCCGAGCTGCATGACAGGATTCAGCTGAGCGAAGGAGCTGACCGGAGACAGCTCGAGGATGAGATCAGGGCGGTGCAGCAGGAATGCAGAGAAAACGAGCAGGTACTCCGCCATAGAATGAAATTCAGCAAGGCGCGGGAGGTGCAGCAGATTTCGGAGGCCTATGACCGGGTAGAGAAAATCATCAGGGAGACCCAAAGGGCGGTCTGCGGTGCTCTGCCGGAGGGAGAAGCAGGAAAAATGCCGGCGGAGGCGATGCTGCTGCTGGCAGAATATGTTCTGGACTTCGCTATACAGGCGGCGGAGGATGCAGTGCTCTTTTCCATGGAGGCGATCCACGCACAGCTGGAGCAGCAGGAAACGGAAGGATAAAGCTTTCGAAGCGGGACAAGGCAGACAGGAGAAAGGGCGGAAAAGAACAGCAGGATAAAGGTGAAATAGGACAAAAACAAAAATAAAAGGCAAAAAGATAGAAAGCAAAAAAGACAAAAAGTAAAAAGTAAAGCGAGAGAAAAGAAATAAAAAAAGAGATAAAGAAAAGAGAAAAGGAAATAAAGGAGGCTGTAAAAATGGTACAACACGATGACAGGAAACCAAGCAAAAAACCGCTGTATTATTACTATTTCATTGTGGTTCTTATCGTCATGCTGCTGAATGCGCTGCTGTTTCCGGCGCTTCTCAAGTCGAGGGTAAAGGAAGTAGAGTACAGTACATTTCTGCAGATGGTGGACAGCGGAGTGGTTACCAAGGTAGCGGTGGAGGAATCAGATAACCAGATCGTATTTATTACCCGGGAGGACGGAAAGACCGGGTACTACAAGACAGGAATTTTCCCGGATAACGGGCTGCGGGAGCGGCTGGAAAAGGCGGGTGTCGGATTCGGCGCGGAGATACCGCAGCAGAATTCCCCGCTGCTGGATTTTATTCTGATGTGGATTCTTCCGCTGCTTCTGTTTGCGGGCTTCGGAAGGCTTATGTTCGGCGTGATGCAGAAGCGCGGCAGCAGTATGGCGGGCAATGCCATGAGCTTTGGAAAATCCAACGCGAAGATTTATGCAGAGACAGAGACCGGAAAGACCTTCGCCGATGTGGCGGGGCAGGATGAAGCGAAGGAGGCCCTGGCAGAGATTGTAGACTTCCTCCACAACCCGGATAAGTATTCCAAAATAGGCGCAAAGCTTCCGAAGGGGGCGCTTCTTGTGGGCCCTCCGGGAACCGGAAAGACTCTGCTGGCAAAGGCGGTGGCCGGGGAGGCTCACGTCCCGTTTTTCTCAATATCAGGATCTGATTTTGTGGAAATGTTCGTGGGAATGGGCGCGGCCAAGGTCCGGGATCTGTTTCAGCAGGCAAATGAAAAGGCGCCCTGCATCATATTTATTGACGAGATTGATACCATCGGAAAGAAACGTGACAACGGCGGAATGGGCGGCAATGATGAGCGGGAGCAGACGCTGAATCAGCTTCTGGCAGAAATGGACGGCTTTGACGCAAAGAAGGGCGTCGTAATCCTCGGCGCTACCAACCGTCCAGAGTCCCTGGATCCGGCGCTGCTGAGACCGGGGCGTTTTGACCGGCGTGTTCCGGTGCAGCTCCCGGATCTGAATGGCCGTGTGGCGATCTTAAAGGTACATGCTAAGGACGTTCTTCTTGACTCAGAGGTGGATTTTGATGCCATTGCCCGGGCTACCTCCGGCGCGTCGGGAGCCGAGCTTGCCAACATGGTTAATGAGGCCGCACTGCGGGCCGTTCGGATGGGAAGAGAACGGGTGACGCAGGAAGACCTGGAGGAAAGCGTTGAGACGGTGATCGCGGGCTACCAGAGGAAAAATGCCGTGATGTCGGAGAAGGAGAGAAGAATCGTATCCTACCATGAGATCGGCCATGCGCTGGTGGCGGCGATGCAGAGCAACTCCGCTCCGGTGACGAAGATTACGATTATTCCGCGGACCTCCGGCGCTCTGGGCTACACCATGCAGGTGGACGAGGGCGAGCATTACCTCATGAGCAAGGAGGAAATACAGAACAAGATCGCGACCTACACCGGCGGGCAGGCTGCGGAGCAGCTTATATTCGGCAGTATTACCACGGGAGCGTCCAACGACATCGAGCAGGCGACGAAGCTGGCCCGGGGCATGGTATCCCGGTACGGCATGAGCGAGGATTTCGGCATGGTGGCCCTGGAAACGGTGACAAACCAGTATCTCGGCGGAGATACCTCTCTGGCATGCTCGGAGCAGACCGCTGCCAGAATTGACGAGCAGGTGGTGGAGGTGGTCAAAACGGCCAGAGAAAAGGCAGACCGCATTCTCCGGGAAAATGAGGGAAAGCTTCATGAGCTGGCGGAGTACCTCATCGAGAAGGAGACGATCACCGGGGAAGAATTCATGGAAATTTTAAGACGATAAATAAAGGGTGATATTTTGAACTGGATAAAAAAGAATAAGCACTTGTGGGTGATTCCAATCTACGGTATTTTCTATTTGCTGTCGTTTGGATGGCTGGAGAAGCATAATACAGTGGTTTATACGGTGCATGCGGGGCTTGATGACCTGATTCCGTTTAACGAATATTTTATTATTCCGTATATGCTGTGGTTTGCCTTTGTCGCGGCGGTGGTTTGTTACTTTGCCTTTTTTGCCGGGAACAGAAAGGAATACTGGCAGCTGATTTGGACGCTGGGAACGGGTATGACGGTGTTTTTGATCGTATCCTTCCTGTTTCCCAACGGCCAGGAGCTCCGGCCGGAGGTGACAGGGAGCGGATTTTTCCAGGAGGCCGTGAGAATACTGTACAAAATAGACACGCCCACGAATATCCTCCCCAGCATCCATGTGTTTAACAGTGCGGCCTGCTGGATCGCCGTGGCAAAGGCAGAGGGAATGCAGAGGAGGCCGGCGGTGAAAGGCCTGACCGGCTGCCTTGCGGTTTTGATTATACTGTCGACGATGCTTTTGAAGCAGCACAGCGTCGTAGATGTCTCCTTGGCACTGCTTCTGAATGTCCTATGCTATTACGTATTTTACCGGTTTGTACCGGAGCATTATGAGGAGCTCGCGGGATTTTTCACGAAAAAGGAGCTGCTGACAATACCGAATTTACTCAGCGCGTTCCGCCTTGTGCTTGCCATTCTCTTTTTAGGTATCTACCAGAGAATGGGGCTGGAGGCCGGAAGAGAACGGATGGGGATTATTTTGATCCTGTCTGCGGTGTCGGATTTCCTGGACGGGAAGATCGCCAGAAGATTTCATATGGTCAGCGAGGTCGGGAAAATTCTTGATCCCGTTGCGGATAAGCTGACCCAGGGCGTTTTGCTGATCTGCCTGCTTTCAAGATACCGAATGGCTTCGGTGATTCTGATGCTGTTTCTTCTCAAGGAATGCTGCACGACGCTGGACGGGGCGCGGACGATTGCAAAGGCCCGTAAAAATGACGGGGCAAAGTGGTACGGGAAGGTAAGCACGGCGGTTTTTTATGCAGTGATGCTGATACTGAACTTCGTTCCTGGGATTACAGATAAGACCGCGGATTTTCTGCTGGGAGTCAGCGGCGTATTTATCCTGCTGGCCTTTGTGATGTACACAAAAGAATTCAGAAATATAAGGAAAAACAGTTCTCTGTCGCATATGGCCTGAGCGGCGGCGCTTCTTTGGCTGAGCGGCGGAAAAGGGCAGCCGGGAAAGCGACAGCATAAAACGGGGGAGGCGGAAACTCGTATGAGTGACCGTCTCCCCTGAGCTTTTGTCAAAATGCTGTCATTGCCGTAATTACAGAAGCTGTATACCGTTCCGGGCTGCTTCTTTGCGGATCTCCTCGGGCCAGAGAGAGCACTGTACCTCTCCGATGTGCGCCTTACGCAGGTAGAACATACAGATCCGGGACTGTCCGATGCCGCCGCCGATGGTGTAGGGCAGCTCGCGGTCCAGGATTGCCTTCTGGAACGGAAGCTCGGCGCGCTCCTCACAGCCCGCCAGCTTGAGCTGACGCATCAGCGCCTTTTC
>JAUNGD010000035.1 GCA_030524705.1 Lachnospiraceae bacterium
GTACCGCTGCGAAGCCGAATGGAGCGGGAGCGTGTCTGCTGTGGTATCTGTTTTCTTAATAGGCGTATGATAAATCATGTATGAAAAAATTTGCCAACGTTTACTTGACAGTAACATTCCGTCAAAATAAAGGGGAACGATATAGAAAATCGTTAGAAAAGATGATATACTTAACCCAAGTAACCGAGAGACAAATCGGGATTTGAGGGATTAGAACATGAATAAAAAGCAAATAATTGTCATGACAATTTTAACATTGGTTCTAGCTTTTATGGACATAACTGGCTTGCCTGCGGTATTGTTTGTACATTGCAGTTTATTCGATGTGACGCCATATATCATTAGTCTGCTGGTAAACTTTCTAATCATAGGATTTTTCGCATGGCTTGTCCTGAAATCATTGGGAAAAGATTGGCCGCTTGGACTTCACACTTTCGGGTTGGTAGAGGGATTAAAAAAGTATGCTTTTGCAGGCGTTGCATCGGGTGTTTTTTCTTGCGTTGCATTTATCATTGGGCTTGCACCTTTTGATTATAAGCCGAGCGTATGGAAAATACTGATTGAAGGCATATTATATTATTTCGGTGTAGCGATTATTGAGGAGCTATATGTTAGAGGTTTGTTCCTTAACATTGTTGACAAAATTGCTCACAAAAAGGAGCGTCATACGGTCATTGCCATATGGGTATCATCAGTCGTTTTCGGATTGGGACATATTCCCGGTATGATTGGCATGGAGCCACTTGTAATTCTATTTAAAGTAATTTCGACTATCGGAATGGGCTTGTATTTTGGGGCAATATACAAAAGGACGAATAATCTGTGGGTGCCGATTATCCTGCATAGTTTTATTGATATATGTGCCCTGCCGTACTGTTTCACTACATTCAGCGGATATAAAACAATAAGCCTAATCGGACTGGTTATCATATATACGCTATTGGGCTTATATAGCATCGTTCTGATGAAACCGAAAAAACGATAAATTCCCGTTTATCGGGTAAATAGCACACCCGGCCGAGCCAGCGGGCGGCAAGATGAACGGGCTGCGCCCGCAGCCCGCAGCCGCGCCCGGATTTACGGCCCCACAGTACGGACGGCAGCGTATACAAACGCCGCCGTCTTTTTTGATACCTCTTTACCCTGTGCCAAATGCCTCGGGATGTAATGTCTCAGAATATAATACTTCTGAATATAATATCTTAAAATGTGATGCCTCAGAATAAAAAACATCTCAGAGAAGGACCTATAGGAGATGTCCACTCTGAGATGTTTTTATTTCGAGGCTCATGATCTAAGTCTCTTGATTCTAAGGCTCATAATTCTGAGGCTTATTATTCTAAGACACACTATTCTGAGGCATATCTGCTTTTCTGTTTTGTATGTTAATTCTTCTCTTCCTCCGCAGGACGCTTTTCCCCGCCGATCCTCTTTGAGATCAGATACCTCGGCCGTTCCTTCACTTCCTCGTAGATCTTTGCGATATAGTACCCGATGATTCCGAGGCTGATCATAATAACGCTGCCAATGATAAGGATCAGCAGAATAACTGTCGTAAATCCCTCCACCGCATGACCGCTGAAATATTTCACCAGCGACTGAATGGCAAGGATCACCGCCATCAAAAGTACGAAAACTCCGGCCACCGTCACACACTGCATCGGAACCGTAGAGAAGGACACGATGTTTTTCACCGCATACTGCACCAGGGACCAGGTAGACCACTTTGATTCCCCCTCGGTTCTCTCCTGCACGTCAAATTCCACAGAGGTCGTCCGAAATCCGATCCAGGAAGACAGCGCCCGGAAAAATACATTCCGCTCCGGCATGCTAAGCAGGGCGTCCACTGCCCTGCGGTCCAGCAGTTTAAAGTCGGAGGCCCGCGTCATATCTATTTTTACTGCCCCGGAAATGATCTTATAAAACATTCCCGCACTGGCCCGGTGCAGAGCGCTCTCTTTTCCCCGGGTACGTTTTACGCCTTCCACGACTTCATAGCCCTGCTCCCAGAGACGGTACATCTCGATCAGAGTTTCCGGCGGATGCTGCAAATCACAGTCCATCACGGCACAGCAGTCCCCGGAGGCATTTGCCAGACCAGCCAGCATCGCCGATTCCTTGCCGAAATTCCGGGAAAAATTCACTCCTACTATGTGCGCGTCCTGCGCAGCCGTCCGTTCAATCTCTTCCCAAGTCCTGTCCTTTGAGCCGTCGTTTACAAACACGATCTCATATGCAATATCTGCGCCGGAAAGTATGCCGCCCACCGTCTCAGCCGCCTTACCTATCATTTTTTCTTCATTGTATGCCGGTAATATTACTGAAAGCATGTTTGTCCCTTCCTGTCATTTATATTGAGTAAAAGCAAGTCTGTTATCTCTCTGTCACGTTCTTATTTTAACGTAAAGCCAGCGTACTCTCCCAGATCCATCAGCACAATACTATGGCTCGTCCTGCGCTGGCTCACCGGAATCATCTGCATATAATCCCCGTACAGGTACGTCAGGTATTTATCGTACTCCTTCGGCACCGGAAACTGATATCCCTCAAAGTCCACATATACCGCTTCCTCCAGCCAGGCCGCCGGGAAAGAGCCTCTCTTCAGATTTCTTCCCATTCCGTCGTACAAATATTCTGTCTTGCGGTTTTTGAAAAATTCCAGAGACCGGTTCTGCGCCCAGAGTGCAAAACGCATGGGAATCAGGTATTTCACATGATCCACGATCTTGCAGATGATGGGATGTGCGCCGCCGCCCTTGATATCGGTATCTCCCCATTTGTTAAACACCACAGAGCGGGTCAGCATTGTGACCATCAGATGAAGCTTCTGCGACCATTTATGACGTCCCGTCCGGTCATGGGAGAGCACGTCAAAAAAGATACCGTTGTGCATATCCATAAAATGACCTGTAAATTCTGTCGCGAACATCGTATTGTTAATACGCAGCTTCGTAAACGGATTGTAATTCCCCTTTTCCGTCTCAGGGATCTGCATAAAAATATTGTCAGGAAGCTCCTGCTGCACAACCTGCTGGAACTTATCATAATCTTCTCTCAGCATCATGACATCCGCATCGTCGTCCCAGGGGATGAAGCCGTGGTGCCGGATCGCTCCCAGCAGCGTGCCCCCTGCCAGAAAATATTTGATATTATGCTTTTTGCAGATCCGGTCGATCTCCAGCAAATAGCCCAGAAGGATCTGCTGCACCTTCTCCAGCTTGCCCAGGTACGTATTGTCAAAAATGAATACCTCCCCGGTATTCTGAAGGCTCTTCACCAGGATGATCAGCCCGTCCTCCAAGGATACCTTCGGTTCAAACCCGTAATGCTCGATCAACTGCGTGTTGAGCCAGATGCCCGTATTTTCCACAGCTTCTGACTCTGCAGCATTTGTCCGGGATGCCTCGCCAGTCTGAAAAACGCTCTTCTCCCGAGATGCTCCATCGGTCTGCGGTGTTCTCCCTGTACCGCTGCTCATGGAGATACGGCACCGATCCGGGAAATTATTATAAAGCATGATAGCCAGCTCCCCCGCCGATGCATTCGAAGCCAGACCGGAAACGTTAAAAATCTTATTTCCCGGACATTTCACCAGCACAAACTGAATTGCCGTCAGAACATCATGTATACTGATATAAGAATTTCTATCCTGGGAGAGAGTCAGGCTTACCTCCTGCCCTGCCGCTGTTTTTCCGGCAAGCTCTGCCGCCGGGTGCGCCATCATCGGAATACGGGGACCGTAAATCAGGCCGGTACGCAATATATTAAATGCTGCTTTCTTTTCTCTCGCCCGAAGAGTCAGCATGCCTTCCATTGTCTGAAGCAGGTACTGCGCCTCATATCCCGGAGCGCAGGGATCCGTCGTCCCGGCCTCGTATTCGGAGGCCGCAAAACCATAGCCCAGCTTTCCGTAAACCCGCCCGTCAGACAGCAAAAGCGTCCGCCTGCAGGGAAGCGCAAAAACAGCCTCCAAAAGCGCACCGAAATGCTGCAGATATTCAATTGTCCCCACCACATCCAGAGTCGCTTCCCGGCAGCAAAAACCGGTCAGAATCACATAATCTGTCTTTTCCAGTGCAAAAGCTTCCTCAGAATACACCTGCTCCGTCTGCAGTTTTCCTTCCGTACACCTTGCACTCATCACGCGAAGATTTGCTTTTATACTGTCATTCCACGCCAAAAAGGACCATGCAACCGCTTTTTGCAGCTCCGGCTGCTCCCCGACCAGCAAAATATTTGCGCCCTTCAGCTTTGATCCGGGAATCAGCTCAGAGCGCACAGGTGCCTGCGCCCAGTCCAATTCAAATTCATTCAAATAATCCCGCAGCAACATAATTGTCCATACTTTCTTAATTTATATTAATAGTTTCTACCTTCGAGGTGTCTGTCATAACGCCTATCGGAGAAAGCGGAGACCTTTCTGTCCCTGCTTCCGCCATCGCCGGAAGATTGTACACTTCGCCGGAAATTCCCTTCAGCAATACCTTCACTGCCGCCTCCAGCATCCCGGCCTGCACGGCATCCATCCGCACGATTCGGATTGGAACTCCTTCTCCTGCCATCCGATACGCCAGATGCTCCGCCAGGCGCATATTTGTAACGATCCTGTCATTGGCATCCGTATGGCAGGCATATCCCAGTTCCTGCTCCGTCAGCCTATGCGCCGTTCCAAAAAGCTTTCCATACACCCGGTTATCTGACACGAGAACGGCGGACGCCACACGTTTCTGTGACAGCAGCTTCAACTGTCCCAGCAGTAGATCCAGCTCCTCCGCCCGTTCCATCGAGCTGAATAAAAATACATGATCATCTTCTCCGGCTGTTTCCAGGCCCTCTGACACCGCAAAGGCTTCTCCCATCTGGCTGCATTTATCCACCAGGCTCTGTTGGAAACGCTGCTTTTGCTGACTGTCAATCCCGGCCAGTATGATTCTTTTTCCGGCAAGCTGTTCCCAGACAGCCCCGGATGTATCCAAACGTCGTTCCTGTTCCATCTTTATACCTGTTCCTCATCTTTATCAGCCTGCAGAAAATCAGTTTCAAAATATTACTTTATCCCTGATCCCTGAAAAATCCTACTGAACTGATTCCATTTCCCGCATATATCGCATTAACAGATCAAACATTTCCGGCAGACCCACCGCCGCCTTCCAGCCCAGCGCATTCAGCTTCTCTGAATTTACCAGCATCCGGGAGGTGGGGGCGTATCCGAATTTATTTGCATCCTCCGGAATATCGAACACCAGCTTTGAGCCGCTTTCCGGGCGTTCCCGGATCAGCATCTCCGCCATCTCCCGGATCGTACAGAAGGTTGCCTGATTGGAAATATTATATGCCTCTCCGTCTGCGCCTCTCAGAAGCACCGTCAGAAGCCCCAGCACCGCATCTGTCGTATAGCAGTAACAGTGCGCCTTGCTTCCGTCTGTGTGAAGCACAATATCATTCCCGGTCATAATACTGCGGGCAAACTGAGCGAATACCCGGTTTTCTGATTTTGCAATCCCGGCCCCGAAGGTCTGGGCCAGCCGGGCCGTCTTTACCGGCACCTGGTATTCATGGGCGTACGCGCCGCACAATCCCTCCGCCATGCGTTTCCCTTCGGAATAGCTGCTGCGTACCTGCAGCGGATCAATATATCCGTAATCCGTTTCCCGGACATTGTAATGCTCCGCATCCACCACGCCATATGCTTCCATGGAAGAAAGATACACCATACTGCACACTTTCTTTTCCTTCGCCAGCTCCAGAAGATTTTCCGTCCCTTTCAGAGTCGTCAATATCGTCTCCACCGGACGGTCTACAAAATCCTTCGAAGCCGTCATACTGGCGGTATGGAAAATATAATCCACAGTCCCTTCCAGACAGATCGTCTCTGTAACATCCCCCGTCACAAGTTCCAGCCCGTCCTTCCGGTATCTTTCAAAAAGCTTTTCTGCCTTTTCCCGGTTCCGCACCAGCGCAAGGACCCGGATATCCAGCCCACGCATCACACCTGCGCAGACAAGGGCTCTGGCAAGCAGACTTCCGATCAGCCCCGTCGCCCCTGTGATCAATACACTTTTATCCCTGAGCATTTCCCAGTCAATTTGTTCTGATGCCGCAATTTTTTCAAGATCCTTCTGTAAAACTTCGTTATTTTCCCAGATTCTGTCCGTCATGCTTTTCCTTCCCCTGCTGTTTTTTGTAGCGGTTCATTTTGGCTGCCAGCCTGTCCGTAAGTCCAAATCCAAAGGCCTGCTCATTTTCTTTGTACTGAAGCAGTGCCCGGAACATGTATACATCCTCCGGCGTCGTCACCTTGATATTGCCTCTGTTGCCAATAACCATATGCGGCTGGCGTCCCAGTGCACGGTAAATCGTGCAGGCGTCCACCATATTTTCATATCCCGTCTCTGTAGCGCGGATCATCTCGTGGGCTTCGATAATATCCTTCAGATAAAAGCTCTGAGGCGCCTGCGCCGTATAACTCTCTTTGCGAAGCGGAAGATCATCCACGTTCTTTCCGTCTTTACTGATCAGAACCGTCTCATAGCAGAGCGTGGACGTAATGGCGCTCCCGTACCGCTCCACACTTTCAATATTATCACTGATCACTCCATATTCCACAAAAGGTCTTACTCCGTCATGGATCAGTACAATGGAATCTCCCGGATTTTCCTCCTGCGCTTTTTTTAATGCATTAAAAATAGAATCCTGCGCGCTCTCGCCGCCCGGCACGATGGCCGCCATCTTGTCGATCCGGTAATCCAGCACAAGCTGTTCCGTATAACGAATATAATCCTGACTCATCGCCAGATAGATCTTGTCTATCTCTTCATGCTCCTGAAAAAGCTGCAGCGTATGGATCAGAATCGGCTTTCCGTTTATCTCAAGAAACTGCTTCGGTACACCGGCGCCCATGCGCACACCGCTTCCTCCTGCAAATATAATCGCAATATTCATACGTTCCTCCATCCCTACAGCTTATCCCAGTCCTACTAATTCTAATATTCTCCGGGACGCGTGTCCGTCACACGCTCCTGTATACAATTCCTTCCATTCCTTAAGCGCTGCGCTTTGCTCTGCCGACCCACACAGACTATTCTCTACTTCCACAGCCAGCTGCTCTGCATCCTCCGTGATCGGGAACGGCATGGCAGAATAATCAATATAAAATCCCCGGCCATCCTCATATTCCTTCAGATCCGGCGCAAATAAGATCAGCGGCTTCTGATAGATCAGATAATCAAACATTACAGAAGAATAATCCGTGATCAGCACATCTGCCACACAGAGCAGCTCCTCCGTCGGTATCCTGCAATTTGAAACCTGGCCGTGAGCGTCAATATGCGGATGTACCTTTATAATAAAATACCAGTCCGGCTGCAGCTTTTGTGCCGCCTCCTGAATCTCCTCCAGCCCGCAAAGCCGGGGCCGGGCCGCATTTCCCCGAAAAGTCGGCGCCCACAACGCAATCTTTTTTCCTCTGGCCTGGGGGTACTGACTGTAAAATGCCTCCCGGCACCCGTCGTTCCACGCTTTGTCAAAATAATAATCTGTCCGGCTGACCCCCGTCGCCCGGATCCGCTCTCCTGGAAGACGCAGCGCCCTCTCATGCACCGGCACACAAACTTCAGCGCTGAGAGTCAGCCACGTATAATTCCCAAACATATTTCCGCGGTAATTTGCCGGAATATCATCTCCGGCATCATACGCAATCTTTTTCATCAGACCGCAGGAATGCCAGAGCTGCACCACCGCCGTCTCCGGTCTTTTTTTGCAGGAAGCCACCGGAAGATAATAATCACAGATAAATACGTATTCTGCGGCGGCATACCGCTTCATAAACTGCAAAAGGTATTTCACCATCTGTCCATAGGACATTTTATTGAAATCTCTGACGAACACCTGAAGCTCCAGATCAGAACTGCTCTTCTGTACTTCCTCATACATGCGCCGCATGGAAAACGGTATGGAATCATGATGGGCATCAGCAAAGAGAACCAGCCCCTTCTGGACGGGACGTCTTGCATACCATGCGTACGCCAGCGGCAGAAAAACATTCTGCAGCAGCATTTTCAGATATTGTCTGATACGAAACATGTTGCCAGGCCCCTTTCTTCTCCCATTAATTCTGAAATTTCCCAGGATCCGGCAGTCTTCTGCATACCTGCCGGATCCTGGAACTATCTGTGCGAAGTCTGGTATTCCAGAGCATCTTCATAAATCCGCCTGCTGTTCTCCAGGTCATCGTATGCGAAAAAGTCATCCTGTCTTGCCCGGTAAAAAGGCTTCAGGACACATCCCTGCTCCATATAGCTGCAAAGCAGCTCTACCAGCTCATCCTTCTGTGTACATATCTCTCCGAAGCCCTGCTCCTCATAGTCAAATTTCCCGCCGGTATAATGCGGCGGCAGCGCAGAGGGATGATAATACACCACCGGCTTACGCATATATGCAAAATCAAACTGGACGCCGGAATAATCCGTTACCATCAGGCTGGACTGCGTCAGAACAGTCTCATAATCAACCTCCAGCGCTGACACCAGCTCGATCCCCTCATGCTCTGTAAAATCTCTTTTCTGTGCGCTGATCACCGGATGAAGAAGGTAAATGATCCGGTACCCTGTCCTCCTCGCCGTCCCGGAAAGTCTCTCATCAGATAAAAGAGCTTCAAATATCCGATAATACTCCGTATTTTTAAATTCCGGATTGTATGGACGGACAGCCCCCATCACAGAAGGCATCGCTATATACGACCGCCAGGTAGGAGTAATAAGAATCTGACGCTTATCATCATTTACCAGGCCGTCATATCGCGGAATTCCCGTCAGACGCAGCACATCTTTTCCATAATCATACTCCGGCGCCGAAAGATTTTCCACCTCGCACCGGGAAGCACAGTAATATCGTTTATTGTTGTTTACCGCACGGTTGGAATCCGCCTCCAGATTCTGCACGGAAAGTCCATGCTGAATACAGGTATTGACACAACGAAGGCGGTCCTGCACAAATCGGATCTCCCAGTTATTGAATCCGCAGAAAGAATTTACGCCGCTGTGAGTCCCGAAAACCATCTTCGCGTACAGGTATAAAAGTCTCTGCTCTCTGCTTCGGTATACCGCCGGATGATACCCTTCCCGCTCCAGTCTCCTCCTGTCCTGGGCATCACCGTTGATCACATAGACCGGAACAATCGAATCCTCTGCGTGCTTTACCAGGTATTTATAAAAATATTCACCGCAGTCGCCGCCCTTATACAGCTTGTCAAATGTAATCCATATATTTTTCCTCGTATAGACCGGATATGCAAGCCAGTACAGACAGCGCATAATAAACATCTGTCTGGAACCGTAGGGCGCCCGCAGAATCTCCCACAGAAGCTTCAGCTCCTGCTTCACCCTGCCAGTCCTTCCGGTACGCCGGATAACCAGCGCATCTGCCAGCAGCTCCGCTTCCCTGCCCTTCTTTGCGTTCTCACCGGTTTTCACCGTATTTTCTTTTTGCAGCGTCACCAGGTATTTATCAAAACACCAGTAAGAATATTTCAGCCCGCTGTGCACTCTGGCCTGGTAATTCACCGCCGCCACCGGAAGTTTTTTTTCATTTCCCTGATCATCCAAAACAGCAAATTTTATTACATTTCTTTTCTGGAGCTGCTTTGACGAAAGCTCCAGGGCAAACGCTTTCCGGTTCTTCCATATCTGATTCTCACAGGTTATCTGAGCATATCTCGGAACCTCCCGGAAAAAAAGCTTTTTTCCGTTTAACTTCATGATAAGCCCGGAAAGCCGTATCCCGGGATCCACGGAACCATCAAGCCTCCAGTTCCCATTTTCATACTCCATCAGATCAATGGTGACCGGCACAGACAGCTCACTCATAATTTCGGCTCCACTTCTTTTCTGACGGCCGCGATAGCCGCCCCAATGACTTTATCCATGTCGTAATATTTGTACTGCCCCAGACGCCCTCCGAAAATCACATTTTTTTCTTTTTCAGCCAGAGCACGGTATTTTTCATACAATGCATTATTTTTTTCGTCGTTCACCGGATAGTAGGGCTCTGCCCCCGGTTCCCATTCTGCTGAATACTCTCTGGAAATATACGTATAATCCTTGGGATTCTCTTTTTCCTCTTCCGGCTCAAAATGCTTGTGCTCTATAATTCTCGTATACGGAACCCTGCGCTCCGTATAATTCACAACGGCATTGCCCTGATAGTTGTCTTCCTCCACACGCTCTGTCTCAAAGCATACCGTACGATATTCCAGGTGCCCGTAGCAATAATCAAAATACTCGTCGATCATACCGGTGTACACTGTCTTTTTGAACATATTGGGATTCTCTTTCCGGTATTCAAAATAATCGGTATCCAGCAGGACATCTATGTTTTCCAGAAGCTTCTCCACCATCTGGGTATATCCGCCCACCGGTATTCCCTGATAACGGTCATTAAAATAGTTATTGTCATACGTAAACCGCAGGGGGAGCCGCCTGATAATAAACGGCGGAAGCTCCTTGCAGTCCCTGCCCCACTGCTTCTCCGTATAGCCTTTGATCAGCTTTTCATAGACATCCGTTCCCACCAGAGAAAGAGCCTGCTCCTCCAGATTCTTCGGCTCCGTAATGTGCAGGTCTGCGATCTGCTCCGCAATTTTTTTCTTTGCCTCCCCTGGCTTTTTGATTCCCCACATCTTACTGAAAGTATTCATGTTGAAGGGAAGATTATAGAGCTCATCTCCATAAACGGCCACCGGAGAATTGATATAGTTATTGAATTCCGTCAGCTTGTTTACGTACTTCCAGATCTCCTGGTCACTGGTGTGGAAAATATGCGCGCCATATTTGTGTACCTGTATTCCATCCATATTCTCCGTATATACATTTCCTCCGATATGGCTGCGCTTATCAATAACGAGACACCGCTTCCCCTGCCGCGTCAGCTCCCGGGCGGCTACGGCTCCGTACAGTCCTGCGCCGACTATAAGATAATCGTAGGGTTTTCCTTCTCTTCTCAGCTTTTCACGTTTCTCCAGCTTTTTCTGCCGCGTAAGCCTTTCCTGCTCTTCTTTGTAAGCCTCGCATACCGTCTGGGAATCTCCCGTCATCCGGACTCTTCCCTGATCCAGCCAGACTGCATTTTCACAGAGGTTTTTCACTGAGTCGATATTGTGTGAAACATACAGAAGTGTCGTCCCGCCGGAAAGCATCTGCTGCATACGTTCATTGCAGCGTCTCCGGAAACGCATATCGCCTACCTCCAGAACCTCATCTACGATCAGAATATCCGGATTGACAATTGTCGCCACCGCAAATCCAAGCCGTGCTTTCATACCGGAGGAAAAATTTTTGATCGGTGAATCCAGAAAATTATTCAGATTTGCAAATTCTACGATCTCGTCAAAATGCTCCTCCATAAACTTTCTGGAATGTCCAAGTACAAGACCGTTCAGAAAAATATTTTCCCTGGCCGTCAGATTCGGGTCAAATCCTGCTCCCAGCTCGATCAGCGGCGCAATCTTTCCATTCACCTTCACGCTTCCCTCGTAAGGCTTCAGGATCCCGCTGATAGTTTTCAAAAGGGTGGATTTGCCGGAACCATTCGCTCCCACCAGTCCCCAGGATTCTCCCTTTTTTATCTTCAGATTGATATCCTGCAGAGCAAGAAACTCCTGAAACATCAGCTCATGCTTCACAAGCTTGATCGCATATTCCTTCAGATTGTCCACCTTTTCACTCGCAAGATTAAATCTTATTTTCAGATTTTCTACTTCAACCGCATACTTACTCATATCGTTTCTCCATTTCTCCGGAACATCAAATATACAGAATAAATTTGTCTTTTGATCTCTGGAATGACCAGATGCCGATAATCAGCATGATAACAGCCATCACCCAGCCGCCCCAGAAGATTCTCGGTCCGGGAAATCTGCCATAATAAACGAGATCCCTGAACTGTGCCACATAATAATACATCGGGTTGAAAGCCTTGATAAAAAACTGCACCTTCGGGGACATACGCTCGATCTGATATATGATCGGCGTCAGATACATCCATGCAGTCAGTACAGCACTGTAAATATACTGGATGTCTCTGAAAAATACGTTCAGCTGTGCCAGAAAGAACCCCAACCCGCAGCTGAACAGGTAAATCTGGATAATCACCAGCGGAGTCAGCAAAAACTGCCAATAGAACGGAGCTCCTGTCACCAGCATCAAAATCACCAGAGCTCCGATGGAAAATACCAGATCCATCATGCAGCTCGTCACTTTTGACAGGGTAAAAATATATTTGGGCACATACACCTTTCGAATCAGTGATGCATTTCCCGTTACCGACTTCATGGCATTCGTGGTACCGCTTTTCATAAAGTCAAACAGCAGACGGCCGGTAAAAAGATATACCGGATAATTCTCAATACCCTTGCCCAGCAAATTCATAAACACAATCGACAATACAATCATGATCAGCAGCGGATTCAAAATGCTCCACAGATATCCCAGAAAGCTCCTCCGGTATTTCAGCTTCAGATCACGCACTACCAGCTCCTTGATCAGATCCTGGTACTTAAACAGTGTCTTGACACGGTATTTCAGCAAATCCATAGTTTTCCTCCGAATAATATATATTTCATATAACCGAATTCTATCGTCATATTTTAACATATACACAAATTCATTTCAACCGCAGCTGCCGAATCTTCTGAAAGTGAACAGATGATATCCGCGCACATAAAAAACCGCCGGCATTCTGGTCTGCCGGCAGCTCTTTATACGCATAGCATTTAACACTGGTTTTTATATTTGATGTAATCCAGAATCAGATCTACGGAGCCGTCAATCCCCAAAGCACTGCTCTCTACACAGAGATTGTAGCTGGAGGCCATGCCCCATTTCTTCTCAGACTGGAAATTGTAGTAGCTGGCACGCTTTTTATCTGTCTTTATCAGCATATCCCGTACCTTCGCATCCGGCAGGTGATACTCCGCCGCTACCCGGGCCGCCCGGAAGTCCGAATTGGCATGAACGAAAACGCTGACCAGCTCAGGGCAATCCCGAAGAATGTAATCCGCGCACCGTCCCACGATAACGCAGGAATTCTCAGACAGCTTTCGGATGGAATCATAGCTTGCCTGATAGATCTGCTGGTCGATGGTCGGTCCGGAATACATCACGGAGGGGTACACATCCATAACGATGGAATACAGAAGGCTGTTGGTCGGCTTTTCGTCGTAGCTTTCCAGTACCTTCTCGCACAGCCCGCTCTCCTTGGCAATCAGCTTGATCAGCTCCTTGTCATAAAATTTAATCCCCAGCTTCTTTGCCAGCTTCTCGCCGATCTCGTGTCCGCCGCTTCCAAACTGTCTTCCTATTGTAATAATCACTTTATTATCCATATATATACCTCCCGTCCTGTCGTACACCTTCATCTGTAAAAATGAGATAATAGTTTCAGACCTTTATTTTTTTAATTATACCACAAATTTCGAGATTCGTCCAAAAATAAATTGTCTATTTCCATATCTTTTCTAATATGTTAAACTATTTACAGTTATCTATTATATAAGGAGGTAAATTATGACACCAATGGAGCAATACTACGAAACAATGGCAGCTTCCGTCATCAAAGGACTGGAAAAGCGCCAGATGGAAGGATATTATTTTAAAACCGCAAAAGAGGCCGTAGAAAAGATCATGTCCATGATTCCCCCGCATTCCTCTGTTTCCTGGGGCGGTTCAAGCACCCTGACCGAAACAGGCATGATGGAGGCCCTGCAGTCCGCAGACCTGGAGCTGATCGACCGTTCCGGTGCCTCCTCCCCGGAGGAAAAGAAAGCGCTGGAACGGAAAGCCTTTGCGGCTGATTACTATTTCATGAGCACCAACGCCATCACCGCGGACGGCGAGCTTGTCAACGTAGACGGAAACGGAAACCGCGTTGCCGCTCTGGTATACGGCCCGGACCATGTCATGATCCTCGCGGGTATGAACAAGGTAGCGGCAGATACAGCGGCCGCCATCACCCGGGTACATACGAATGCCGCACCGCCGAACACCATACGCCTGAACCTGAAGACCCCCTGCAGTCAGACCGGCGTCTGTAAAAACTGCCTGTCCCCTGACTGCATCTGCTCCCATACCGTCATCACACGTTTCAACCGGATCAAGGGACGCATCAAGGTCTTCCTGATCGGAGAAGAGCTCGGGTTCTGATTCTGAAACTGCAAACAACTATTCAGCCAAAAGGGACAGGGCCGGATTTCTCCAAAGCTCTGTCCCTTTTCCTTTCTCAGAAGCTCTCTTCCGATGGCTTCACTTTATATATAAATGTCCTGTCCCGGACGGTCTGCAAAAGCTCATTTTCTTTTTTTCTGTTTTCACGTTTTATCAGAGTAAGATAATCCTCCGCCAGTCTGACCGCTCCGTTTATTCCCGCATAAGTTCGCCCCAGCGCCGCTTTGTCATACACCGGATAGGACAGCTCCAAAAGCGGGATATGCTTTTTCCCTGCAATTTCTCTTTCCAGAGAGCTTCCCAGCAGCAGGTCGATCTCGCTCTGTTCCAGAATTCCGCTGATTTCTCCCTGATCCTGGGTAAAATAAACGTCCTCCGCGAAATCCTCCGGCAGCTCTTTCCTTTTCTCCGCAGCGTTTCCTGCTCCGAAATAGTCTGTAATGACCGCAGTCTTTATCACCGCTCCAAAATATTCCCGCAGAAATGCGCCTGCAGCGGTGACTGTGCTCTCATCTCCCACGAGTCCGATGCTTTTTCTGGTATTTTCCTCATAAAGCTCCTCCAGCACCGGCCGGAAATAATAGCGGAACCGCTCTTCTTCTTTCTGCAAAAAGCTTTCTGCCACCTCTGCCTGAATACCCAGCCTTTCTGCCACCGCCAGCAGCATATTCCGGACTTCCAGAATACCCACCGGCACAGAGGGAAATGTGAGATACGGGATACCGTAAAGCTGCTCCATTTTTTCGGCCGCTTCCTGCCCCCATTTTGAAAATACGAGGTTCAGCCCTGTCCCCGGAGCCTTTTTCAATTCTTCTACGCCATTTTCCGCCCCAAAGAATGTCCTGACCTCCAGTCCAACGCCCTCCAGGATCCGTTTTAGCTCCTCCAGATTCCCCCGAAAGCAGACATCCCGTCCGGGAAGAATCCCCAGCAGGTTGACAGATTTTTCATTCTTCTCCGGCGCTTCCATCCCAAGCTGAGGAACCTTCTGCAGCAGCTCCGTCATCACACGGCTGTATCCATAATGACCATCCCCGTGAAAGCCCGCAGTCAGGCAGTCCACCACCGGCTCGCCCTGTTCCCTGGATTCCTTCGTCATAGCTCCCACATCGTCCCCCACCATGGCAGAAGCACAGCTATTTAGTACGACGTACAGCTCTCCGTCTATTACCTTGACTGTGTTTTTTATCTGTTCTCTCAAGCGGGACGCGCCCCCGAAAATAATGTGGCGCTCCTGCACTCCGGTACCAGGAATTGTACTGTCTCCGATCCAGCCTTTCCCGGCTCCTGCTGCCCTGGCAGCCAGCTCATTTTGTATCGCGCAGCCCGGATTGGAATGTACGATGGGTACAGCCTTTCTAATCGCTTCCACCGCCTGCAGCGCTCCATGAAGCGCGCAGCCGTTCCGGGGGCTTTTTACTGACATCTGCATCTTATTTCACCTCCTGTTTTACGTACCAGCCGCTGCTTTTTCTCAGCCAGGAAGCTTTGTAATACGCCTTTTCTTTTTCTTCTGCCAGCCTTCTCAGCTCCCCGCCTTTTTCTGCCTGTTCCAGCCTGGAAATCAACTGCTTTACTCCTTCATATCCCAGGCATGCCGTCCGCTTCAAAGATACCGGAATACATCCCCGGCCCGCCGCAAATACTGCATCCTCCCGTACAGCCAGATAGAAATCCGCTTCCTTTTTCGCCAGCATATTCGCCTTCTCAAAGGGCTGCCCTACCGCCACCGTGACCGGAAGCGTCTTTTTCACCGTACCCAGCCGTTCCAGCAGACTGCGGTCCTCCTGCCCCACACCAGGAACCGCAATGCCGGATACGCTGCCGCCCAAACTTTCCACAAGCTCAATATACCTTTCTGTCCAGGCAGTTCCGGTCTGAAGAAATACCTGCCTGCCCGCCAGAATATTTTTTTTCACATATTTTTGCAGAACCCTTTCCTGCTCCTCAATATAACCGGCGGCCCTCTCCTGCAGCTCCAGCGCCTTTGCAACCTGATTTATGAATTTCCGGGTCCCCCGAATTCCTGCCGGAACATCAGTTTCGATATAAGAAACGCCGAACACCTCTTCCAGCTCCCGGGCAAAGTATCCTCCCTCCTCCGTATTAAGCACGATCGTAGCCTTTGCCCTTCCTGCCAGGCGTATTCCGTCTATGGAGGCATACTGGGGCAGCAGCAGAAAAGAAATGCCCAGATCCTCCAGGATCTTTGTCACTGAGTCCAGGGTCTCGATATTTTCCGACAGAGTCACAACGTTGATAAAATCCTCTGTTTTCCTGTCCGAAGCTCCTGTTTTCTCCACGATATAGCGCAGCAGGCTGTGCAGTACAATATCGTATCCGTTCACTGCGGTCTTTGTTTTGAATCCATCCGTATAAATAAAAATCACACGGATGTTTAATTCCTCTTCCAGCTCTGGCAGAAGAGAATTAATATCGTCATTATTAATGGCCACCACCGGCGTTCCCACAATAAAAATTGTTTTGGCCCCGGTCTCCTCACAGACACGGATCACCGTCCTTCTCAGCTTTTCATCGCTTCCCAGAATCGTGTCCCTCTCATTCAGGTTGGTGGAATACCATTGAAACGGCAGTTCCTGATTAAAATAAATTCCTGATGCGGCACATCCCGCCGCCCCATGCACGATCACGGCCGCCTGTTCTATCTTACTCAGGGCCTGAACCGCATAAATGATTTCATCATACGTCGTCTGGGAAAAAGTACGGACTCTCTGCCGTATCTCATCCCCCAGAAGCTCATCCTTCAGCGTCTCCAGCGTTCCGTTGTAATGACTCACCGTACTGAGACGTTTTTCCCTGGTCAAAATCTTTCTTTCGTCTAAACAGCTCATATTTCTAACCCTCATGCTTCAAACATTATATTCCCTCTGCACCGGCTACCTCGCCGGACTCCAGACTGTAAATCCGGTCTCCCCAGGTTCTGGCCCAGTCCCGCAGCTCCGTTAAGCCCATCGGATTCGGCACCACCAGGTCGTCACTCTCGGCTATGTATTTTGCCAGCCCGCGGTAAATATCCGCGTGCTCTGATGCCGGATTGGCCTCAATCACCGTCTTGCCGTACAGCTCACTCTGGGATACCACCAGCGAACGCGGAACATAGCCCACCGCTCTGGTTCCTGTCCTGGATACAAAGTCGTCGATGATCGCTTTAGAATATCCGGCAGACAATCCATTTCCGATGATGCCGCCCAGCCGGGCCCCTCCGGTGGGCGCATATTTACTGATGGCCTTGAACAAATTGTTCGCCGCATAGATCGCCATAAAATCAGAAGAGCTGACCACATAAGCCCGATCGGTGATCCCATCCCGGATCGGCACGGCAAAACCGCCGCACACTACGTCCCCCAGAACGTCATACAATACATAATCCGGCTTAAATTCTTCAAAAAGATTCAGCTCCTGCAATAAGCTGACTGCCGCATTAATACCGCGGCCCGCACAGCCTACCCCCGGCACGGGGCCGCCGGATTCAATGCACAGAACGCCATTAAACCCAACCACTGAAATGTCATCCAGGTGAATCTTATTTCCTTCTCTCAGGCTGTCCAGTACCGTAGGAAGATAATTATTTCCTCTTAAAGTATTCGTGGAATCACTTTTCGGGTCACAGCCGATCTGAATGACCCGGTACCCGGCTTCCGCCAGCGCTGCGCTGATATTTGACGTAGTCGTAGACTTACCTATTCCGCCTTTTCCATAGATTGCAATATGTTTTCCTATTTTTTTACTCATTTTTTCGTCCCCGATTTTTTCCAGTTTCCCTTTTCATCCAGCGTTATCCCTTCCTTCAGCCGGAACAGATCATGTACCGCTGAGTCTGACTCTGCCGTCGCATCCCTGAGTTCCTCCCAGGTAAGACCATTGCTGCGGTAAATATCCACCGTACGTTCCGCCACATCGAAATGCCATGCATCCTCCGGCGTGCGGTGTCCCTCAAAGGCGGAGCCCACATTGACATACCACTGACTCGGAAATGCCACCACGCCCTGATTTACCAGATAGCTGATACCAGACAGCAGGGATTCCCTGGTCTCCAGACCGGAAACAAACGTAGATCGCACCTTGAAGCGTCCAAAAACATTCAGCTCCTCCCGCAAAGCGTCCAGCCAGTTCTGGCGGCCGCCGCAAAGCTGAGATTTCCCGGGACAAATATACTCAAACAGTTTTTCATTCCAGACCTCCATATTCGTGGCAATCGTGCGGAAGCCTGCCTCCTTATATTTTTCAAAAACAGAGAGATCCGTGGGGGCCCCTACGCAGGCGGTACCATTAAAATCTGCCAGCCCCGTCGCATCGGCAATAGCCTCCGCCACGTCAATATAATAATCTACCTCTCTGCGTTCCGGCACGAAACCGCCGCTGACCGTCAGCTTGTGGAAGCCCTCTTTGTAAGCCGCCGCCACCGTCTCGCCGATCTGCTTCGGCGACCTCCAGGATATTCCCTGCGCCTCTGCATAAATCGCTCTTGTGGCATTGATGTTGCAGAACAGACAGTCAAGCCCCTTGTCCTTCAGAGAGCATTCATTACTGTAAACAATGAAGATCACACCGTAGCCATTATCCTGCGCGATGGTTCTCATGCTGGTACCGTCCGAGGTTTTCTGGTCGTAATAAGCGGATCTGCTCTTAAAACGAACATTTTCTACGACAGGGACTTTAGAGCCTCTCTCATAAATATTGTACTGGCCGTCCTCGTATTCCAGCGTGTACCTGCTGTCCCGGAACCATCGGATCCGCACCTGATAATTCCCCTTGGGCGTCAAAAAGCAGGAGGGAAATTCGATTCCCCTGTGCGCTTCCTTGTCCTGGGCGAACAATGCGTTGACTCCCTCCACATACGTATGTCCCAGATCGAGATTTTTGAAAATTCCCGGTTCAAAGGAAAGCCCTTCCACTAAAATACTGTTTTTCAGCCTGATTTCTTCATATAACTCTTTTTCTGAATATCCGCTCATTTCTTATCCTTCCTGTCCAAATTTTATTTGTTCCTTCACTCCATATCGTTTCAGCAGTGTGGCCCCGATCACCCGCATGATCTTGTCAGAAAAATACCCCATCAGCCCCAGGGTTATGATTCCGACAAAAATCCAGTCGATTCGAAAGTACAGCCGGGAGGTATAGATCATATAGCCGATCCCGGATTTTGCCGCCAGCATTTCCGCTGTGACAATGGAGGTAAACGCATTCCCCAGGCCGAGCCGGGCTCCGGTAAAAATATAAGGCGTCACAGAGGGCAGAACAATGGAATATATGATCTGCCATTCACTGGCTCCCAACGTTCTTGCCGCATAGATTTTCGTGGGATTGATACTCATGACGCCGGTCAGGGTATTAATCAGCACCGTAAACCAGGTGCTGTACATGATCAGAATAATCTTTGATCGCTCTCCCACGCCGAACCACATCAAAAACAATGTGAGGAATGCGATGGCCGGTACAAACCGGAAAAAATTGACAAAGGGCTCTACCAGCTCTCTTAAGAAATTGATCCTTCCTATCAGGATTCCCAGAGGTACCGCCAGGATAAAGCCCAAAAACCATCCCGAAAATACACGGTAAGAACTGATCAGGATGTATTCCCACAATTTCCCGTTGGCGATGATCTCCCAGCCGCCGGTCACTGTCTTTACCGGATCGGGGAAGAAATTTTCCAGGTAAAAGTGTGATGCATAAAACCAGATCAGAATTACCAGAAGCCATGTGACAATCCCGCTTTTCACCAGATACCGGAATGCTTTATACAGCTTCGCTGTTACTTTATTCATTTCTTTGCTCCTTATTTAAATACCTGCTCCATAATCAAAATGAGCCTGTACCCTATCCCGCAGGTCCAGGAATTCTCTGGAACGGTCATTTCTGGGATAGGACAGATCTACCTCATAATTCTGGTATATCGTAGCATTCGGGGACATGGACATGATACTGATATTTTTCCCCAGCAGAATTGCTTCGCTGATGTCATGAGTCACAAAAATAATCGTTTTCCCCGTCTCTTTCCATATATGCAGCAATTCACTTTGCAGAATACGCCTTGTATGGGCGTCCAGCGCTCCAAAAGGCTCATCCATGATCAGAATATCGGGATTTCCCGCCAAAGCTCTGGCAATCTGCAGCCTCTGTTTCATACCCCCGGACAGCTCATCCGGATATTTGTCTGCATGATCCTTCAGTCCTACCAGCTCAATATACTTCTCTGCTGTTTCCCTGCGCTTCTTTTTTTCTGTTTTCTGCATTTTCAGCCCGTATTCCACATTTCCTCTGACGGTTTTCCAGGGGAAAAGCGCCGCATCTGCATTTTGAAAGATAACTCCGCGGTTCTTTCCCGCTTTACGCACCTTATTTCCGTATACCAGCACTTCCCCTTTTGTCGGCCTGGACAGTCCTGCCAGAATATTCAGAAGAGTGGATTTTCCACAGCCGCTCTTACCGATCAGTATGCGAAAATCCCCCTCCTCAATGTCCAGGTTTACATCCTTCAAAATATCCGCACTGTGTTCTCCATCCAGTATGCCGTAGTTTTTGGAAATGTGCCGGCAGGAAACAGCCGGGCCCGGAGGCACAGCGGCCCCCGCAAGATTTACAGCTATACTCTGTGCCATAGGTCTCCTCCCGGTTTAAAAGTCAATTCTGTCCGGGAATACGTTGGTGATGGCATCCTTCAGCACGTAGCTTCTCAGATCATAGGCATTCTCGATCAGGCCGTTTTCGATGGACCATTCTGCCACACTGGTGATATGATCCAGATCGCTGTCTTTAAATTCAATCTTGTAATTGTAGGTTCCCAGTCCCTTCAGGGCGTCATCCTTTGCAATTCCCAGATCATCAGATAACAGCTCAGCCGCCTTTTCCGGGTCATTGTTGATCAATTCCGTGGCTTCATCCAGAGCAACGATCAGTTCCTCCACCGCTTTCTCATTCTCATTCGCAAAGCTCTCATCCACTACGAGATATGCAATATTGACCTGATCAATATCCGAGAGATCCGCGATCGTCCTGGAGCCTTCCACCTC
Organism: Lachnospiraceae bacterium; assembly: GCA_030524705.1. Taxonomy (GTDB): domain Bacteria; phylum Bacillota; class Clostridia; order Lachnospirales; family Lachnospiraceae; genus Choladousia. The sequence goes on from JAUNGD010000035.1 coordinate 21,248, forward strand.
GTTAGCTTCATTTGCATACTGCTTGGAAAGCCATACCGCATCCGCATCACCTGTGGCAAAGGCCGCCAGCATTTCTGCATCCGATGAAAAATACAGATATTCCACTTCATCCTTGCCAATTCCATAGGTTTCCAGTGTTTTGGCTATCTCAAATTCATTGACTGTGCCGCTGGCCACCGCCAGTTTTTTTCCTTTCAGATCTTCCCCGGTCTGTATCTCTTCTTTATTTACATAGAGACTCTTTGAGTCCCCCTGCCCGCTCAGGATACTGCTCACCAGACGCAGGTTTGAAGACTGAGCCGCCCTGGTGCAGACTGCATAGTCATTAGCCTCTCCTACCTGCACTTCATTCAGGATTACTCCATTAATCGTATCAATGCCGTAAGAATACGTAACGATCTCTGCGTCAATGTTGTGCTCCTCCAGAATCCCCGCTGCCTCGGCCACACGGATCTGGGCTGAGAATACGCTGCTGTCAGCTCCTATGGAAATTTTTATCGGCTCTTCCTCTGCCTGAACATTCAGTGCCGCCAACGCTCCGCTCAAAATCAATCCGGTTATGATTCCTGCCATATATCTTTTTTTCATAATTCTTCTCCTCTTTTCTTATAAATTCTACAAATTACCTCTGATTTTCTTTACTTTATCCAATTTCTCCCAGGGGAGCTTCTTGCAGCAACAGCGTATGATCCCTCCTGCGGAAATAAATTCATTTTTCATACTCTTTTTTCCCTTTCACCATCATAAACAATTCCTTTTTCTATCGTATTGAGCTGAACCACTCTTCCATTGTGGATCACTGCGGTCACAGAACCGCTTTTAATCCTTCTCACCTGTTCCTCAATTTTCTTTATGTACGATTTTTCCAGACCCGGCTTCTTTTTTTCTTCCATAACCCTGCCTTCTTTCTGTAAAACAAAAGGAGGCCTTAAATCGTAATACGACTTAAAACCTCCAGTTTGTCCGGTTGGCTTAATTTGATGCTGTTTTATTTCCTATTTTTCCTACTTGTTAGATAGGAATATAGCACACTTCTTTTCATTTGTCAATGACAATTTTCAAATACTTTAAACAAAATTACACCTGACATCGGTATGATGATGATTCTCCGTAGAAAAAAGCTGCGGCACATACTGGCCACAGCTCTTTCGGCGTTCTTTTCTTTTATTTAAAATCCTTCGGAAACAGAATGATATAGTCATTCTCATCATACCGCTTCTTCCCCATGGACATCTTGCGGAAAAACTTGTTTGACCTTGCGATCGCCCTGCTGACAATCTCTATCACATCTGTGATCGCCAGGCTGTTCCCCGCATCTATCGCCTCAGAAAGCTTCTGGTACAGCGTTTCCTGCGCGTCAGCACCGATCACATAATCCTGTGCATTTGCATAGATCTGTCCAAACATGGAAAGCTCTTCCACTGTGTATTCCGGTATATATATCTGAGCGGTAAATTTCATCGTAAAACGTGGATGACGCATCAGCAGCTCATGAATATACTGCTGCTCATCCTCCAAAATCACGATCAGGCCGTCTGTCCGGAATTCCATGGCTGTCGTCAGCTGCTCTACCGTACCCGGCTCCAGATCACCGGCCTCCTCAATAATCAGAGTGCCTCCGGCAATCTTGGCCACCGTTGCCGCGATATCCTTGCGGTTCAGATCTGCAGCATATATCTTGGCCATCTTCATGACCTGGCTGCCTTTATCCTGCGCAATCGCTTTTGCAATATTCATGGCAAGGGTCGTCTTGCCTGAGCCGTGGGCTCCGAAGATCAGGATATTTCCACTGCGGGATGTTCTGTCATCTCCCTTGGATTCAGCCTGTATGATCGCGTTGGCAATCTGATCCTCCAGTCCCTCTATCTCTGTAAAACCACTGAAAAGATTTCGCAGATGAGGCGGGAGCGTCAGATATTCTTCTTCGTATTCCTCTTCATATTCCTCCGTATTTTCCGCCTCTGCATATCCACCGTCATCAGCCGGATATTCCTCCGACGGATATCCGTCCTCTGCAGGGCCTTCTGCCTGCGGCTCTTCAGAAACCGGCTCATCCATATCTGGAGCCTCCAAAGCTTCCGCATTCTGTGCAGCCATCCGGGAAGCCTCCTCTATTTTCCGGGAAATCTCTTCCGTAGGAATTCGTATCGTCTTTTCAGCCAGAATTTCTTTCTTGGCAGCTTCCATCAACTCTTCCTTTGTATTCACAATACGGCGGGTCTTGCCCAGATCGTCCTCTTCGTCCCTCACTTCAGAATACATAGGCAGTGAACTTTTATTTTTTAGAAGCTTCTCCGGATGATTCGTATACCGGAGCGCTTCTCTCTGAGCCTCCGTAAGATCATCCGCCGCAGCTGCCGCCACGCTCTTCGCCAGCTCAGGTACCTCAGGTACCGGAATGGTTTCTACCTCCAGCGGCTTATCTGCTGCTTCAGCCGCCGTTTCATCCCGATTCTCATCAGACTGCTCTTCTTCTTGTTCCTCTTTTTCTCCGGCATCAAGCACCACATCTGTGATCCGCTTGCCCTTGTCACTCATAGAAAGCAATATATCATCAATGGAAAGCTGTCCCGCCACCTGCTCCACATTCTCCGGCATTTCAATCTTCTGAGGCTTCTGAAGCTGAGAATCAACAGCCATCGGAATATCCTCTTCATTTTCCTCCGTACGCTTTACAACGCCGGAAATGATCTTCCGCATGCTCTTAGCCAGCTCCACCTGAAGATCCTTTGTTTCTTCAGGCGCAGGTTCCTCCGGCAGTTCTCCAAAAACCCTCGTCTGCTGCAGTTTTTCATCCTGTACCGGCTCCTGTGCAGCTTCCTTCTCCATCTCAGCCTTATGTGCCGCCACCTGATTGGCGATCTCCTTCTCTGTCTCCGCAATAATGGTCTCTGCAAGCACTTCCCCGTCTGTGCTCTCGACATTCTGGATAACATTGTCCTCTTCTTCCTCATCCAGATCAGCTGCCATCTTTTCCTGGATACATTCCTCATAAATCTGCTGCTGCTTCGGAGTCAGCGTCGCATAACGTTTTTTCAGCTCCAAAGCCTTTGCAACATACTTTCCACTGTGGAACCACAAAACGAGATCATCACAGGCTGCCAGACACTTCTGCATCTGTCCTGACTGCTGATACAGTGTCGCCAGCTCATATGCCCAGCGCTCCGTATATTCCTGCCCCAGGTACTCCTCAAGAATCGCGATCAGCTCTTCGATCGAACTGCCTCTGCCCCTGTATATCTTATACTTCAGGATATATCTGTTATTATCATGCGGCGCTGCCTGGACATACTCCGTATAATACTCGATCGCCTCGTCATACTGCTGCAGCTCCGTCGTCACCTCAACCAGCCGGTACAAAACAGTCCTTCCCACCGGAGATCTTCTGTAGGCGCGCAGGAGAAGACTCTTGCTGTCCTCCAGCCTTCCAGAAGCCTCATATATCTCACTGATCAGGCAAAGAGTCCTGATATTGCGCACTCTTCTCCAGTCTATGGTATCTGCCAGATTGGCAGCCTCCGTATAATCGCCCTGATCTACCAGCTTATCAATTTCCTCAAGTTTGAGGTTGTATTCATATTTATCCAACTTGTTCACCCCGTTATTAATTATTTCGGTTGTAAAATTATTCGTTATACACTTTTTACATTTATGTAATATATTCTGCTTTAGTGTACCATACCTATATTTTCTTGTCAAAAACAACCTGTCGTAAATTTGCGGTTTTTGCGTTATTTTCCGCATATATCTCCAATTTTTTCAAAATACTGCGCCGGACGGAGACGAAGATCCGGAAACACATTTTTATTCGCGTTGACTGGATTTCCTTTTTGCAGTAAAATAATCAGTAATTTATTATCTATCGGAGGATATTATATATGAACGATGAAGGATTAAAAACCTTTTTTGATATTTTCGGCAACGCTCTGACGGATTTCCAGGTACAGAGAACACAAAAATTAATGGCAGACCTGAAGCATGAATATTCATTTTCTGAATCTCAGCTTTCCGATGTCACAGCGTTATTGTCCATGATCTTTATCGAAGAGAAGCCTTCTGCAAAAGCAGCGCTTCTGCTTGGACAGATCATTAATCCACAGAATCCTGAGAATCCAGGCAATGATATCCTCCTGACCCGTTTTTGTCTCAAGCATCTGTTTCCGGCGGTCTACGACCTGAATATTTATCAGCCCATTGAAGACCGTCTGCTGTTTATGCAGCCCCGCCAGGGCCTGAATGAGACCTTCCGCTATCTGTACCGGAAGCTTGAAAAAAATTATCCTTATCAGCTTGCTTTATATGAACTGAACCGGGATACCGTATCAAAGGCAGAATATCACGTCAACGCTGCATGGTTTGTCCGGGATATGGCGCTTGCCCGGGTCGTGTTCGTCCATGAATCCAACAATCTCATGGGCTATCTTAATATCCGTCCGGAGACCAGAGTCGTACAGCTCTGGCACGGCTGCGGAGTGTTCAAGCATATCGGCCTGAGCACCATCGGCAAAAAGGGCTTCAAGAGTATGGCCCGTTATGAAGAATTTCCGGAATACAACAAATATTCCCTTGTTACCATAGCAAGCCCCGAGCTTTCCTGGGTCTTCGAAGAATTCATGGGGATCTCAAAGGAAAGCAACATCATCCAGCCCTACGGAGTCTGCCGCACGGACGAGATTTTCGATAAAGGCTACGTAGATACATGCTATCAGAAGCTGTACAACGCGATTCCGGACGCCAAAGGTAAAAAAATTATTCTCTATGCCCCGACCTACCGCGGCGTGGATCCGAACCGCGTCTCTCCGGACGCACTGGACATTGCTCAGTTTGCTGAGAAGCTGGGTGATAAATATATTCTTATCATGAAGCACCATCAGACCGTCCGGGAAGTTCCTCAGATTCCTGAACCGTACAAAGACAGCTTCGCATATGATATGACCCGGGGCAGAGGAATGAATATCAATGAACTGATGACCATTGCCGATATCTGTATTACAGATTATTCTTCTGTGGCATTTGAATTTTCTCTGTTTGAACGTCCTCTGCTGTTTTTCGTTTACGATCTGGACGAATACATTGACAACCGCGGCCTGTATTACAACTTCAACGAGATCACTCCCGGGCCGTTATGCCGAACCAATGAAGAGATGATCCATTATATTCAGAGTATTGAGCAGGGATTTGATAATTCCGTCATCTCAGATTTCAAAAACCGTTTTATGTGCAGCTGCGATGGCCATGCCTGCGAACGTACGCTCCATTCGCTGGGGCTCGATCACCCGGAGGCCGGGATTCCACGTATTTCCGAATATGTGGAGCCAAAACGCCAGGTTGTATATTCCTGCGATACGGCACGTACTGAAACTTTTATTGACTTCCGGCCGGGAGACGATTTTTCTCTCCAGGCAAATACTTTTACGGATGAACATGACGCTTTTGCCGGGTGGAACATGTACCAGTACGGCGGTGCCGGCCGCATCTGGCTTTGTGAGGACGGAACGTGGCACACCGGAGCGGAGCTCAAAGCAGCCGGTGTCAAAAAACGTCTCATCACAGATCAGGAAACGCTTCCAAATTTTACGCCCTGGAATGATTTTCCAATCTATCTGGCAGCACAATGGAAAATGACTTTGTCCGCAAAATCAATACAGATTCATTCTCAAAGATTTGCAAAGAGAGCTTTAAAAGCAGTGTATAACCGCTTATTCCATCGGACAAAAGGAGGCAAAAAATGAAGAAAGTAATTACCTACGGTACTTTTGACCTGCTGCATTATGGACATATCAATCTGCTCCGACGTGCCAAGGAGATGGGAGATTACCTGATTGTCGCCCTGTCCACCGATGAGTTCAACTGGAACAGCAAACAAAAAAAATGCTATTTCAGCTATGAAAAAAGAAAACAGCTTCTGGAAGCGATCCGCTACGTCGATCTGGTCATTCCGGAAGAATCCTGGGAGCAGAAAATCTCCGATGTAAAGGAGTTCCGTGTGGATACCTTTGTAATAGGCGATGACTGGGAAGGCAAATTTGATTTTCTCAAAGACTACTGTGAAGTCGTATATCTTCCGAGAACTCCGGATATTTCTACGACTCAGATCAAAACAAACCTTGGAAGTGATCTGAAGTCTCCGCAGGAAACTGCGAAACCATAAGAAAGGCTTTGATTAGATTATGAATCTATACGATATAACGATCCTTTACGCCCGCCACGGTCTGGAAACGGACGCGCCGCAGGATTTTCCGCATCAGACAATATCCCCGGACCGGATACAGCTGATATCTGTATGGGAAAATGACGTCTTCAATCCTCGCCGGAAGTCCCTGGAAACTATCAAAAAGGCAGACGGGCGTTTTGTTATCATGCTGGATGAAGGCGATAAATTTGACAGTTTCTTTTTGGAACATATGCTTGCTAAGGCATCGGAGCCTGAAACGGCTTTTGTGATGCCGTCTCTCACCTGGCAGAAAAGGCAGCCGAATATGCCAGAATTCTTTTCTCTGGAAACTTCAGAAGACATCCGTATTGATATCCGTACCAGCCAAAGAATTTTTCCCCTGGAACTGCACGGTCTCATGATTCCCAGTGATATGCTGAAGGAAGCATATTCACATATCCATTCTGAAGCAGAACCAGAAAAACAGGTGATTTTATCTCTTCTTGGAAAGACTCCATGCTTTCAGTATCTTGGCACCTGTCCGCTGGAATATATACTTGCCAGGGAATGCAATCCCGAATACGACATGCGCTGCCAGATCAGAGAATGGTACTATGAGCCGCTTGAACAGTTCCTTCTCCCGCTTCTGGAAAAAGAAAGTGCTGCTCCACCGGTCAGCGGCCTGATTCAGGCCATGGCTATCCATATGCTCAATATCCGGATCACGGCCAACATAAATAATAAAAACAAACATGTCATCCCGCTTGAGGATGTTCCTTCATATATGGAACTGTTTTCCATTATCCTGCAGTATGTTGATACAGCAACGATCATGGAAACAGAGAATCCTTCTCAGCCGGCAATATCCTCTGCAGCCATCATGCTGCTGCTATTGCGCCTGAAAAAAAGAGATTTTTCTTATTATCCGCATATTGTTCTGAAAAAACAGGCCGTGCGTTTTGCCTGTGACGGCTTTGATTTCGGAGGGCTGGAACGGATTTTACTGAACCTGTATCAGCTGGACTATGCCAAAGGACATCTGGAGATCGACGGCGCATACAATGACTATTTCCACGATAGCGAAGCGCAGGTCTATGCCAGATTTGATAAGAAAAAATATTCTTTAAACTACAATCAGCGTTACTCTATGACAAAATACTTTGGCGTCACGGCCTCACGCATGAAAACCTTCCATGTATCGATCCCTGTGCCCCAGGCAGATCATGACCGCCTTTTGCAGTTTGTTTTCTGTACCCAGGGAAAGGAATTCGTACTGGAATATGCGTTCCCGGCCCACGGCAGCCGTTTTGCCAAGGACTTTGGCTACGAATACTGGCGGTTCAGCGATTATCTTGCGTTCTGGAACAAAAAGGGCATCCATGTTGTCAAATCCAGTAAATTACTCGTACTGAAAAAAGAGATCTCGCTCTGGCTGCAGATGTGGAAAAAGAAAGACGGTTTTTACAGAGACCAGCTTCCGATAAAGATTTTGAATTTTCTGCTCCGTCCCTATTATTCCCGCCAAAAGATCTGGCTGTTTATCGACAAAATATACAAGGGCGGAGATTCCTCGGAATACATGTACCGTTACGCCGAAAAACAAAAGGACGGCATCAAAAAATACTATCTGCTGGATGAAGCCTCCGCAGACTATGCCCGCATGAAAAAAGAGGGCTACCATCCTCTGAAGCGGGGCAGCTTAAAGCACCGTCTCGTTTTCCTGAATGCGGATATGGTGATCGCCTCCAACTCCACGGTATTTGCATTCAATGATTACAGCTTTGAACGTTCTCTTCCTATCCGAAGCGACGTCCATTTTGATGTTGCCTGCGTACAGCATGGAATGTCGGTACAGAAGATTGCGATTGCACAGCAAAGACTCAGAGACAATACCCGGCTGTATTTCTGTGCTTCCAAATACGAAATTGAAAACCTTTCCAAGCCGGTATACGATTATGTCGGATATGATGCGCTGAAGCTGACGGGAGTTCCCCGGTATGACGGCCTGAAAAACCGCGCCCAGAAAATTATTGTGATTTCACCTACCTGGCGGATGCAGTCGGCCCTTCCGGTGAGCCGGAACGAAGGAGTCGCCCGGGATTTTAACCCTCATTTCAAGGAAACAAATTATTATAAGGTATACAACGGCCTGATCAACGATCCCCGGCTGCTGGAGGCCGCCAGAACATACGGCTACCGCATTCAGTATGTCCTGCACCCGATCGTCAGCCCGCAGCACGATGATTTTACGAAAAATGATCTCGTCGAGATCATCCCCTCCATCGGCGATATGAGCTATGAAAAAATATTCTGTGAGGGCGCTTTGATGGTAACGGATTTTTCAGGGGTTCAGTTCGATTTCGCATACATGCGCAAGCCAGTGGTTTACCTGCACCACAACGACATTCCGCAGCATTATGAGGAAGGCACCTTCCATTATAAGACCATGGGTTTCGGAGAGATCTGCCATACAAATGAAGAGCTGATCGACGTTCTGTGCTCATACATGAAAAACGACTGTATCATGCCGGAAATGTACCGCAGACGGGCGGATGATTTCTTTGCATTCTCGGACAATCACAACTGCGAGCGAATTTATCCGATCATGCTGGAGCATACAAAAAACCGTTCCATTTCCTGATGGGAAAACAGCCAAAATGAACGTGGAGATAATGTTTTTACATTGTCTCCTTTTTTATTCACATTTCTGTAATTTTATTTTACTTTTCTGTAATAAAATCATACTTCTATCACAATCCTTCTATATGATAGCCTTGAAAAATCAGTGCAAGGAGTATCTTTTATGAACCATATGACTCATCTGGACAAGCTGGAAGCTGAAGCTATCTATATTATACGCGAGGTGGCTGCCGAATGCGAAAAGCCGGTTATGCTTTATTCCATCGGCAAGGATTCCTCTGTCATGCTTCATCTGGCACTGAAAGCCTTCTATCCCGAAAAGCCTCCGTTTCCCTTTCTTCATGTAAATACGACCTGGAAATTTCATGAAATGATTGCGTTTCGTGATCAGACGGCAAAAAAATACGGAATTGAAATGCTGGAATATATCAATGAAGAAGGCCTCTCTTTGGGAATCAATCCCTTTGACCACGGCGCCGCCTATACGGATATCATGAAAACCCAGGCGCTTAAGCAGGCATTGGATAAATACGGATTTACTGCGGCCTTCGGAGGCGGACGGCGTGATGAAGAAAAATCCCGGGCCAAGGAGCGTATCTTTTCCTTCCGCAATTCCAGCCATGCCTGGGATCCGAAAAACCAGCGGCCGGAAATGTGGAAGCTGTACAATACCCGTATTCATCCCGGCGAAGAAATGCGGATTTTTCCGATTTCCAACTGGACAGAGGCTGACATCTGGCAATACATCAGGCGGGAAAGCATTGACATTGTCCCTCTGTATTTTGCGAAGGAAAGGCCCTTTGTGCGCAGAGGCGGAAACATCATTATGCTGGATGACGACCGTATGAGGCTGCGGCCCGGTGAAGCCGTTGAGCACGGAAAAATCCGTTTCCGTACCCTTGGGTGCTACCCGCTCACCGGCGGCGTTGAAAGCTCTGCCGATACTCTGGACGCCATCATCGAGGAAACCTTAAGCGCAATATCCTCCGAGAGGACCAGCCGCGTCATTGACAGCGACGGCGGAAGCGCCAGCATGGAAAAACGCAAAAGAGAGGGATATTTCTAATATGAACAGTCTTCTTAAATTCATTACATGCGGAAGCGTGGATGACGGAAAATCGACTTTGATCGGACATATGCTCTACGATGCAAAGCTGCTCTTTGCCGATCAGGAAAAGGCCCTTGAGCTGGACAGCCGGGTCGGCTCCCGGGGCGGCGCCATGGACTATTCTCTGCTTTTGGACGGCCTGATGGCAGAACGCGAGCAGGGTATTACGATTGATGTGGCCTACCGGTATTTCACGACAGAAAAAAGATCCTTTATCGTTGCCGACACACCTGGCCACGAGGAATATACGCGAAACATGGCAGTCGGAGCTTCCTTTGCCGACCTGGCCGTTATCCTTGTAGACGCCACAAAAGGAGTGCTGGTGCAGACCCGCAGGCACACCCGCATCTGTTCTCTGATGGGAATTGAATACTTCGTCTTTGCTGTCAACAAAATGGATCTGATCGGGTATGATGAAATCCGATTCGAAAAAATCTGCCGGGAGATTCGGCGAATGATGGCAGAATACGATTACAAATCACTCTGCATCCTTCCGGTTTCTGCAACGGAGGGAGACAATATTACCAGAAGCTCCTGCCATATGCTCTGGTACAGAGGGGATTCCCTGCTTACTTACCTGGAAAATATAAATATCAGCCCCGCAGAAACCTCCGGCAGCTTCACTATGCCGGTACAGCGCGTATGCCGACCGGATCACACGTTCCGGGGATTTCAGGGCCAGATCGAGTCTGGAAGCGTATGCACCGGCGACGAGGTCACAGCTCTCCCCTCCCGGGAAAAAGCCATCGTAAAGCGGATCATTGATGCCGGAAAGGATACAGAAGCCTCAGCGGCCGGACACGCCGTCACGATCTCCCTTGACCGGGAGCTGGACATCTCCAGAGGCTGCGTTCTGACAAAGGACACAAATTTATACATCGGGAATCTTTTTACCGCCAGATTACTGTGGATGGATGATACGCCGCTGGTAGCCGGCAAAAGCTACTACCTGAAGCTTGGAACCAAAATGATCCCCGCTGTAATCATGAACATCCATTACAAAATTGATGTAAATACAGGGAATGAAATACCTGCGGATACTACCTACAAAAACGAGATCGCGGACTGCGATATTTCTGTGACAGATAAAATTGTTTTTGATAAATTCAGCAGCAACAATGCCCTGGGATCTCTGATTCTCATTGACCGCGTAACGAATATGACCTCTGCCTGCGGAGTCGTAATGCGTTCCATCAGCAGAGGAGAAAATCTGACCTGGCAGAGGCTTGACATTACAAGGGACTTCCGGGCACAGCAAAAAGGACAGACTCCGGTTACGATCTGGATGACCGGGCTTTCCGGCTCCGGGAAATCCACAGTCGCCAATGCCCTGGAAAAGCGCCTTGCAGCGCTGGGCCGGCACACGATGCTCCTGGACGGCGACAACATCCGCATGGGGCTCAACCGGAATCTCGGCTTCAAAGAGGCTGACCGCATCGAAAATATCCGCCGGATCGCGGAAGTTTCGAAGCTGATGAACGACGCCGGACTTATCACGATTACCTCTTTTATCTCCCCCTATGCAAGGGACAGAAGAGCGGCACGGGAAATCATTGGAGAAAGCAGCTTTTTAGAGGTTTACATCAGCACTCCTCTGGAGGAGTGTGAAAAACGGGATACAAAAGGGCTTTACCGCAGGGCAAGGGCCGGGGCAATTCCCAATTTTACCGGAATATCCAGTCCGTACGAAATTCCCGCATCCCCGGATCTCAGCATTGATACCGGCAAATTGTCACTGGACGACTGTGTGGATGCCATACTGGAGCTGGTAGAAAAATATCAGATATAAAAAGGAGGATCTCATGGCAACCCTTTATTTACATATAGGCATCCCAAAAACCGGGACTACTGCCCTGCAGAATTTTATGGCGCAAAACCAGGAAGCTCTGCAGCAGCACGGAATCTGCTATCCTGATTTTGGATACCGCTATCCCCGTATCGGCGTTTACCGGAACGGCCATTTCCTTATCGCTCCTTATGTCACGGAGGATCAGAAAAAGCTTAATGACCGACCCGGCAGTGAATATGAAGAGGGACTGGATAAAACCGCGGAGCTTGCAAAAGAATACGATAAAATTATTCTGACCGATGAAGCGCTCTGGAAGGGCAGTCAGAACCGCCCCGGCTTTTGGCCCCAATTAAAAGAGGATCTGGCAAAAAGAGGGCTTGACCTTCGAATTATCGTATATTTCCGGCGTCAGGATCTTTGGATCCAATCCTTCTGGGCGCAAAAAATAAAAACCGGCTCAGGGCTTACTTTTCATGAATACATCGCTTCGATGAAAGAAAATCCTTATCCGATGGACTATTATGAATACATGAATATGCTCTCCGGCATTTTCGGAAAAGAGGCTCTTATCATCCGCATCTACGAAAAAGGTCAGTACCGGGGGAAGGAGAAAACCCTTGTCTCTGATTTTCTGGATATTTTCGGTCTCTCACTGGACGACGGCTTTACCGTCGAAGAGAAAATATACAATACAACCCTGACCGGAAATCCTCTGGAAATGAGGCGGCTGATCAACACGCTCCCAGGCTCCCGGGATCAAAGGCAAATATTAACGCATCATGTTCCTAAACCGCCCAGGCCTGACACAGAAAACAGTACGGAAAGCTTTTCCTGGTTCAGGCCGCAGGAGCAAAGAGCCTACCTGGAGCAATTTGCCGAATCCAACAGCAAGGTGGCAAGGGAATATCTCGGCCGTGATGACGGAATCCTCTTCTATGACGAGATAGAAGAACTGCCGCAGCCTGTTATCGACGACAGCGCCTTACTTCGGGATACAATATGCCTTTACGGCAAAGTAATCCTTGAACAACAGGAAACGATAAACAAATTAAAAAAGGAAATCAAAGATCTTAGAGAAGACGTGCTGTGGTTCCGTCTGAAACGGAAAGTGCGCCATCTTATGGACAAAGACAATTAAAAGCGTCATGAAAAAAACCAAACGGATATCCCTCGTCAGCTCCATGCTGAAAATCGGCGTCATCGGCTTTGGCGGCGGCACGGCATTAATTCCGGTCATAGAAAACGAAATTGTAGAGCACTCCGGTATCATCACCGAAGAAGAATATAACAAAGAAGTCATGATTGCCAGCATCACCCCCGGCGCTCTCCCGGTGGAAATCGCTGCGGGCATCGGCCTGAAAACAGGACGTACCCGGGGGATGATCGCTGCGGCTTCTGCGATGGCCTTTCCCGGAGCTGCGCTGACGCTGCTTCTGTTGCTTCTTTTTTCCGGTGCTGGGGAGGATCTGCGGACACAGATCGGCTTTGTCTCCGCCGGGATCTCCGTTTTTATTATCATCGTCCTCATAAAGTACGTCACGGAGACCGTCAAGCAGGCGCAGAGCCGCCGCGAGAAGGCAATTTATCTGTTCGTGCTTTTGGCCGTTTTTGCCCTGTCCGGCGAGAAAAATATTTATGAGCTTTTGGGCCTGCCCTTCACGCCTGTTTTTTCCATATCAGCCATACAGATCCTCACGGCGGCATTTTTTGTGATCCTGTTCACCAGAGGAGAGCTTCGCCGGATAAAAAGAACAATCCCCGCCCTTGTGCTGACACTCGCTTACTTTCTTTCCACGGGCAGTCTACATGTGCTTCCCCTCAAGCTGAAGCCGTATCTTCTGGGGCTCATGCTGATCCTGTCGGCCCTCGGACTGTTCCACTCGGTCTCCGAAACAGCCTGCAGCAAAAATCTGCCGCTGAAGCAGCTTTCATCGTCTCTCTCCGGCTGGCTTCTGTTTACGCTGCTTCTGTCTCTTCCGGCGATCTGTCTTACCCGAAAAACATTTTCTTTCCTTGGAACGGGATTCATTTCCTCCGTCATGTCCTTTGGCGGCGGAGACGCATACCTCTCCATCGCTCAGGATCTGTTTGTAGACAGCGGTATCATCAGCCACAGAGAGTTTTACGGAAATATCGCAGCGGCAGCCAATGTACTGCCCGGCTCTATCCTGTGCAAAATACTGACCGGAATTGGATACACTCTAGGATACGGAATGAACCAGTCCGTCACAGAAGGAATCCTCATGGCTGTCAGCGGGTTCGCCTGCAGCGTCGCCTCCTCCGGTATTATATTTACCATCGTCCGGGCATTTTACGAAAAATATGAAAGCCTGCAGGTATTCACTCTGTTAAAACGCTTTGTCCGGCCGATCATTTCCGGTCTCCTTCTGAACGTAGCCATATCCCTGTATCTCTCAGCAATCCAGCCGCAGCTTGGAAACGGCCTCCCGTCAGTGATCACGCTTCTTGTGACAGCGGTACTATTCGTCGGAAATCTGCGGCGGCTGTAACCTCACCCCAAAAGCTTTCTGCACAATATAACAGAGGATGATGTTTACATCATCCCCTGCCATTATAATTTTTCTTTTTTAATTTTCTTTATCTTATTCAGTTTTTATGTTCTATATTTTATCTTTTCAATTGGAGAGTTCCTTTTCCTGTTTTATTTATAAAAGTCATCTTCCGTTTCTTTACACGTATTTTTCTTTTATAAACCATGTGGCTTTGTCTTTTTTCATTTTATTTTTCAGGTGCTGGAAATCCTTTTCTTTACATCGCTTTTATCGGATGCTTTCGGCATTTCTTTTCAACCTTCGGCTATTTGCTCATTGTTTTCGGCTTCTGCTTTTCAGCCTTGCCTTTCACGTTTTGCTTTTTATCCGTTTCGTTTACTTCTTGTTTTCTGCCTTTTATTTCTGAAATCTTTGTCTCATTGACAACCTTTTAATTTCTGTTTCCAACTTATTTTCCTGATCTGCTAAAATATCTTTGACCTTTGTTTTTCCGAACCTGCGCGTTCGTCATTTTCCATTCTACCGGGATAAATGTGCTCT